>DILZ01000052.1:10218-17230 GCA_002425305.1 Ruminococcaceae bacterium UBA5579 | reverse complement strand
CTCCAGCGTCTGTTCCGCGACCCGGAAGCCGCCAAGCTCATCAAGCGCTGCAACGATTTCGGCGCGGGCGGCGTTTCTGTAGCTATCGGCGAGCTTGCGGACGGTCTTGAAATAGACCTCGATAAAGTTCCTAAGAAGTATGACGGTCTGGACGGCACGGAGCTTGCCATTTCGGAATCTCAAGAGAGAATGGCTGTCGTTGTCGCGCCCGAAGACGTTGAGAAGTTCCGCACACTGGCTTCAAAGGAAAACCTTGAAAGCACTCCCGTTGCAGTCGTAAAGGCGGAGCCGCGCCTTAAAATGACCTGGAACGGCAAGACCATCGTGGATATTTCGCGCGAGTTTCTGAACTCCAACGGCGCGGAAAAGCACACGAGCGTTTTCGTGCCGGAGGTTCAGGTAAGCTATTCAACGGGCAGAACAAACGCTCAGGAGGGCTGGGAGAGTCTTGTCACCGATCTGAACGTATGCTCGCAGAGAGGACTTGTTCAGCGCTTTGACAGCACGATAGGCGCGAACACCGTGCTTATGCCGTTTTCGGGCCGCAATCAGCAAACGCCCGTACAAGCTATGGCGGCGAAGCTGCCCGTGCTCGGCGGCAAAACGAACACCGCTTCAATAATGGGTTGGGGCTTCAACCCGAATATTTCCGCGCAGTCACCGTATCACGGAGCGGTATGCGCCGTGGTCGAGAGTATCGCAAAGGTAGTCGCGGCGGGCGGCTCTTACGAAAGCTGCTGGCTGACTTTCCAGGAGTATTTTGAGAGAACGCTCGGCAAAGCGGAGCGCTGGGGCAAGCCGTTCGCGGCGCTGCTGGGCGCGTACAAGGCGCAGCTTGAATTGGGCTGCGGCGCTATCGGCGGCAAGGACAGTATGAGCGGTACGTTCGGCGAGGCTGACGGCGAACTGATAGACGTGCCGCCGACCCTGGTGTCGTTTGCGGTATCGACCGCCAAGGCGGATAACATCATTTCGGCGGAGTTCAAATGCCCGTACAGCAAGATAGGCTATATCGCGCCGCTTTACGATCACAACGGTCTGCCGGATTGGAGCAGCGTAAAGGAAGTTTTCAAAACCGTGGAAAAGCTTGTTGCGCAAAAGAAAGCGATCTCTGTTTGGAGCGTCGCGAACGGCGGTCTTGCCGAAGGCGTGTTCAAAATGGGGCTTGGAAACAAGATAGGAGTTAAATTATTGGAGAACCTCTCCGACGAACAGCTGTTTACGCCCGTTTACGGGGCGTTCGTTATGGAGCTTGAAGGCGATGATATCCCGAACGGCGTGAAGCTAATCGGCGAAACGCTGCCCGAATACGAGATAATCTGCGGCGGCACAAGACTCGATATGGCAAAGCTCGAGGAGAAGTGGAACGGCGTTCTCGAACCGATATTCAAACAGAAAACCACCTATGAGCCTGCTCCCGAAAAGGTTGAGTACAAGGGCGGCTGCGAGCTTCTGCAAGATCACAAGTCGCCGAAAACAGCAAAGCCGCACGTGCTTATCCCCGTATTCCCGGGTACGAACTGTGAATATGATATGGCGCGCGCGTTCGATGACTTTGGAGCAAAATGCGATATTTTCGTTATCAAAAACCTCTCCGCGTCGGACATTGAGGACAGCGTAAACGCGTTTGCAAAGCTCATCGACGGCACACAGATAATCGCTCTGCCGGGCGGCTTCAGCGGNNGGACGAGCCGGAGGGTTCGGCTAAGTTCATCAACGCGTTCTTCCGTATACCGAAAATAGCTGAGGGCGTGGAAAATATGCTTTACAAGCGCGACGGCTTGATGATAGGCATCTGCAACGGCTTCCAAGCTTTGATCAAGCTGGGGCTTGTGCCGTTCGGACATATTGTTCCGCTGACAGCGGACAGCCCGACGCTCACCTACAACGAGATAGGACGTCACCAGTCGCAGATCGTTTATACAAGGATATGCACGAACAGATCCCCGTGGCTTACGAACTGCAAGGTAGGCGATATCCACGCGATACCGATATCGCACGGCGAAGGAAGATTTGTCGCGAACGGCGAGATAATGCGAAAACTCATATCCAACGGACAAGTTCTCACGCAGTATGTTGACCTTAAAGGTGAACCTACTATGGATACGATGTTCAACCCGAACGGCTCTATGTGCGCTGTAGAAGGCATCATATCGCCCGACGGGCGCGTTCTCGGCAAAATGGGTCACACCGAACGCCTCACGGAAAACGTCGCGAAGAACGTCGACGGAAACAAGGAACAGCTGCTGTTCAAGAGCGGAGTGCAATATTTTAGTTAATAGAGAATAGTAGTTAGTAGCTAGTTTAAAACGCACCTGCGATAATTCAAAAATCCCCCGCCGAAAGGCGGGGGATAACTAACAACTAATAACTATTTATCTAGCTACTACTCGCGACTGTTTTTTTCGGGCTTGACGCCTTCACAAGAACATCGTCCTCCAGAAGCTCCAGCTGCCCGTTCGGAACAAGAACGTCGCCGCCTCGCCTTACCATAATAATAAGGTCGCCGCGCGGCAGCTCCAGCTCTCGAACGCGCTTCCCGCTTTGATTGCTGTCGATCGTGATCTCGCTGAATATATGGCTCTTGTCGTCGGAAAAACCCGCGCCCGAAAGCACCAGCTCGTCGCCTGCGGAAAGAACTGTCCCGCCGTATGGGATAACTCTCTTGCCGTTTCGTTTAATAAGTGCGATAAGCAGTCCGTGCGGAAGCGAGATGTCCATTATTTTGTGCCCCGCCCAGTTGCCGTCCTCCTCAACCTTTACGCTGATGAACTGCACAGCGTTCTCGTCGGAGTAGTCGTTAAACGTCCGCATAACGTTCTCGCCGTTGTCTATCATACCGGTCTTGCGCGAAAGGATAGGCAAAAGACTTCCTTGAACGGAGATCGAGATAAGCACTATCATAAATACGATGTGGAAAATATCGTTACCCGTATATGTAGTGTCAGCCGTGACCATTATCGCGAAAACGATCGAGGAAGCGCCGCGTATTCCGGCAAACGAGATAAGTGCTATCTGATTGAGCGGCGCTTTAAACGGTTTTAAAAGCACAAAGACCGCAAGCGGCCTCGCCACAAGGATAAGGAACACCGCGATAAGCGACGCGGGCAAAATAATGTTTGGAATGTGCGACGGAAAGCACAGCAGCCCCAGCATAAAGAACAGCATTATTTGAGTTATCCCCGTAATGCCGTCAAAAAAGTTTACAAGCGCCTTCTTGCCGGGAACGTCGGCATTGCCCATAGCTATTCCGGCGATATACGCGGAAAGATATCCGTTGCCGCCGAGGAGCGCGGGCATCGCGTAGGACATTATCGCCGCCGCGCAGACAAATATCGCGTCGAAGCCCGACTCCTCAAACTTGACGTGCTTCAGCGCAAACACTCCGAGGAACGCGAACAGCGCACCGAACAGCAGCCCGAACCCAAGCTGCTTCGCAAAGACAAGCGCGAAGTTTTCGCCCTGTTCGCCTTTCATTATCGAAAGCACGATAATGGTCAGCATATAAGCGAACGGATCGTTGCTTCCGCTTTCAAGCTCGAGTATCGGCGCGGAACGGTATTTCAGGTTCAGCCGCTTGCTTCGCAGTATTGCGAACACGCTCGCCGCGTCCGTAGAGCTTATGACCGCGCCCAGCAAAAAGCCCTCCGCAGGCTCAAAACCAAGTGCCAGTGTGCAGAATGTCCCTACCAGCATAGCCGTAAGTATCGTGCCCGCAGAGGACAGCAATATGGAACGCCCCGCAGCTTTCTTCGCCGTTCTCCACTTAGTGCCGAAACCGCCGTAAAATATGATAATTATCAGCGCCGCCGAGGAAAGGTTCTGCGCGAAAACGTAGTTGTCGAACGGTATCTTGAAAAAACCGTCCTTGCCGAACGCCATTCCAAGCAAAATAAACAGCAGCAGCGTCGGCAGCCCGAACCTCATCGATATCTTGCTGCCGAAAATGCAGCATAAAATAATAAACGCCGCAATAATAAGATCCGTTATCATAGCTCTTCTCCCCGCTGTTCGATCTCCGCCTCATCGGAGGTCTTCTCGAACCGCTTTATTTTTGGCAGTGCGCACAAAACGATACCCACCGCTCCCACGCCCATAAGCAAATACAACGTCTTTTTCGTGGGATATGCCTTTTCGGAAACCAGCCGCAGCTCCTCGGGCGTGTATTTTACAGTGTCTTTACCGTATGTGTATCTGCTTGAATAGTAGCTCTTCTTCCCGATATGCCGGGAGGTAAAACCCTCCGGCTCAACCTCCGAAACTCCCGCAAGAACAAACGGATGCGCTCTCTTTATTTCCGCGTCGGTATAATTGGTCGTATCACAGGCGGTCACATCGACAAAATAGCTCACGCCGTCCAGCACCACGGTGTTCCACCCGTGCGCTCCTCCGTCCATATCTCCGGTTGTGTAATGACATTCCACGCCGCCCAATCCACACAGATACTCAAACGCGAGCGCGTACCCCTCGCACACGACGTTCGTCTGCGGGTCGCCGTCAAACACGTTTATGATACGCCACGGGCTTATCTTTTCTTTGTAGAGCTTATTGTCCGCCGCCGCGTGATCATATTCAACCAATTTGCATATTTCCTCGGCGTATCCCATAACCTTTTCATAATCGCTTTTCCCTTGATATTTCGCGGCGATATCCTTGGCGTTTGCTATCGCCCGCTGCGCTGTCTCGATCTTCTCGGCGGGGATATAACCGTACTTTTTAAAGTACGCCTCGCCGTAATCATAATAGTCATAATCGTCAAGAGCATAATCAAACTCCGGTCTATACTCGGGAGACGGAGAAAAAATCAAATACGCATATTCCGTGTCATCGTAGCTGCCAAAATATATATCGATGTCTTCGAGCCAATAAGTGTACTCGGGGACGTATTTATCCGCAAAATACTCCACCTTATCCGCCGCAGCCTCAAACTCCCCGCTGCCTTCAAACAACCCGGATATCTCTAATGTTACGGGATAATAATTCGCCTCGCCTATCGACACCTTGCGCAGCGCTTCTACCGTCTTCCGATAGAGGTCCTTTTCCTTGTCGTTCATATAACGTTCGGGCAGCTCGGCGCAGCTCGTTATCGGCTCTCGGTCAACAGGCGACTTTCCCTTTTTGAAGAACGCGGTATAGCAAAGAAATACCTCGCACGCCGCCAATAATATAAGCAAGATTTTTCTGAACATAAAGCAACTCCGTTAAAAATATGTATCATCATAATAAAATTGTATCATATTCGGCTATGAAATTCAAGCGTCTGCTAAAAGACAAATTGCACCAGCAGCATATAGCACACCGTGCCGCCCGCAACGGAAATCAGCATTTGCCGTTTCCACAAATGCAAAGCGACCACGACGGCTATTGAGATAAGCTCGGGCAGACCGTGACCTCCCGAGAGAACGTTCACGTTTTTCAGACAGTAGACCACCAGCATACCGAAAACGGCGGCGGGCAAGGCTTTTCCGAGATAACTCACGAACCTCGGCGTGGGCTTCTTCGAGCTGAACACCAAAAACGGCAGAAACCTCGTCAGCATAGTTCCTGCGGCGCAGAGAGCTATCGTGACGATCTGTTGAGATAACGTCATTTGGGATCGTCACTCCCTTCAAGGCTCTTTTCTATAGGCTTGCGAAACACGGTGAGCATACATAAAATACACGCCATAGTCGGCAGCAAAAAAGAGTCCGCGCCGAAAATCAAAAGACACGCCGTCGATACAGCCACGCCGATAAGCGCGGTGTAGTGCCGGCGCTCCTTGAGCCATTGTTCGAGGAAAATGACCACGAACATCGCCGTCATAACGAAGTCCAGCCCCTCGGTGTTGAACGTGATAAGAGAGCCGAGCAGCCCGCCAAGCGTCGAACCGCAGAACCAATACAGCTGATTGAGCGCCGTCACCCATAGCATAAACCAGCCCTTGTCCACGCCCTCCGGTATCTCGGCGGAGCAGTTTATGGAAAAGCTCTCGTCGCACATTCCGAAAATCAAGTACGGCTTTTTCGCGCCTGTACCCTTAAACTTGTCGAGCATAGCTATCCCGTAAAACAAATGCCGCGCCTGTATCATCACGGACATAAGCAGTGTCTGCAGCGGCGCGAACGTCGAAAGCAGCATCTGCACCGCCACAAATTCCAGCGAGCCGCCGAAAATGACAAGGCTCATTATCATCGGGTAAACAAAGCTGAAGCCCGACGCGTTCATATATATCCCGTAAGTCATACCCAAAAACAAAAAGCCCGCTAAAATGGGTATGGTATGAGGAAAAGCGGCTTTCAGCGCCGCTCCTGCCGCGGACCGTTTTTTCTTGTGATGTTTCACTTTATGCTCCCGTTTTTTTATCTCCGTCCTCAGTTTTGTGGATAATACTTCTCAAAGACCTCCCGGGCGATATCGCACGAGCTTTTTGCGTCCTTTGCGTAGTAGTCCGCGCCTATCTGCTTTGCGTATTCGGGCGTGAGCACCGCGCCGCCGACCATAATTTTGCAGTCGACGTTATGCTCGCGCAGCAAAGCTATCGTCTTTTCCATACTTGAAAGAGTGGTGGTCATCAGCGCCGAAAGCCCGACAAGGTGTACGTTTTGCTCGACAGCGCAGTTCAGCACCGCCTCATACGGCACGTCCTTGCCTAAATCTATCACGTCGTAGCCGTAGTTCTCAAGCAAGACTTTTACAATGTTTTTGCCGATATCGTGAATGTCGCCCTTGACGGTTGCGACGATTATCTTGCCCTTGGAAACCGACTTCGCGCCCGTTTTGGCGAAGTGGTTCTTTATCACCTCAAAGCAGCTCTGCGCCACGCCCGCCGAAAGGATAAGCTGCGGCAGGAATATCTTTCCGCTCTCAAACTCCGCGCCCGTTTTGTCAAGTGCGGGAATGAGCATATTGTTTATAATGTCCATTGCGTCGGTGGTCTTGAGAAGCTCCTCGGTGAGCTTCGCGCCCTCGGCTTTAAGCCCGTTTTCAAGCGCGTAGTTGAGATCGATATCCCTCTTCACGTCGGCGGGAGCGA
>DILZ01000052.1:7725-10210 GCA_002425305.1 Ruminococcaceae bacterium UBA5579 | reverse complement strand
GCCACATATTCCAGCGAGTTGCGGTCGAAGCCCGCAAGCACGTTATACGCTCTCACAGCCCCTATCATATCTGCGGCGTTCGGGTTGATTATCGGCAGATCCAATCCGTTGGTGAGCGCCATTGTAAGGAAGTTGTGCGTAACGATAACGCGTTCGGGCAGCCCGAAGCTGATGTTCGATACGCCCAGCACGGTCTTGAGTCCAAGCTCTGTCTTGACACGGTGAAGCGCCTCTAGCGTCACAAGCGCCGCGTCCTGCTCCGCCGAAACGGTAAGCGTCAGACAATCGATGAACACATTCTCCTTTGGTATGCCGAGCGCCAAAGCGCGTTCCAAAATTCGCTCGGCGATCCGAAAACGTCCCTCGGCGGTCTTGGGTATACCGTTCTCGTCAAGGCAAAGTCCCACAACGCACGCACCGTACTTCTTGACGAGCGGCAGCACCGCTTTAAGGCTCTTTTCCTCGCCGTTCACTGAGTTCACAACAGGCTTGCCGTTGTATACGCGCAGTGCCTTTTCAAGAACCTCGGGGATCGTCGAATCAAGCTGCAACGGCACGTCGACAACGCCTTGAACGGCTTTCACGGCGCGCGTCATCATCGCTCCCTCGTCTATTCCGGGAAGACCGACGTTCACATCGAGAATATCCGCGCCCCCGTGTACCTGTTCGATAGCCTGACCTAGAATGTAATCTATGTCGTTCGCCAGCAGCGCCTCTTTAAATCGCTTTTTTCCCGTAGGGTTTATGCGTTCGCCAATAACGCGCGGACGGTCGATCACCACGGTCTTGCTTGCCGAACAGCACGCGGCGGGAATATCGTTGTGCCGAGGCTGATGCTTTTGAGTTTTCAGCATAGCGTTCAGCTCGCGGATATATTCGGGGGTCGTGCCGCAGCAGCCGCCAAATATCTTCACGCCCAGCGGCACTATTTTGCTCATCAGCTCCGCGAACTGCTTCGGCGTGACATTGTATTCGTTCGTCACGGGGTCGGGCAGACCCGCGTTGGGCTTCAGCACCACAGGGAGATTTGTCCATTTGCAAAGCTCCTCGGCAATCGGGTACAGTTCTGCGGGACCCAGCGAGCAGTTGACGCCTATCGCGTCGACTCCCAAGCCCTCCAGAGTGAGAGCCATCGAGGATAACGCCGTTCCCGTGAACGTGCGCATATTCTCCTCGAACGTCATCGTGCAGATAACGGGCAGCGTTGAGTTTTCCTTAGCGGCAAGCACGGCGGCTTTCAGCTCGTAAAGATCTGTCATCGTTTCAAAGATGATAACGTCAGCGTCTTTTCCGGCTATGACCTGTTCCTTGTAGATGTCATACGCTTCCTCAAAGGAGAGCGTTCCCGTCGGCTCAAGCAGCTGCCCTATCGGACCTATATCAAGCGCCGCGAGCGCGTTCTTGTTATCGCTTTCGGCGATAGCCGTCCTCGCGTTGCAGATACCCGCGCGGATAATTCTGTCAACGGGATAGCCGCAATGCTCCAGCTTATAACGGTTCGCGCCGAACGTGTTCGCGTAGACGATATCCGCGCCCGCCGCAATGTATTCCTTATGTATCTCGATAAGCATACGCGGATTTTCGAGATTAAGCGCCTCGGGAGTTTCGCCCGGCTTCATTCCGCGCGCCTGAAGCATAGTCCCCATACCGCCGTCAAGACTTATAAATTCCTTATTCAGTAACGTTTTAAAATCCATATTCTACTCCCAACCGCAGTGAGAACCGCGTTTTCTGTATTCGCATTGACCGTTCAGATCACAGCAGCCGCACCCGCGTCTGCCCTTTGAGATCTCGCCCTTAGAGATACCTATGACCGCCGTCACGGACTTTCGCGGCAACAGGATAAGGCTTTCGGAAACGCTAAGCCCTATGCGCCTGCCCGCGTCGAGTACCTTTAAGAAATCGCCCTGTATTTCCAGCGGAAAATCGCCGTAGCCCGGGGAATACCGCCAGGTGAAATTATACCCGCCGAGCTGCGCTTGTATCTTTNNTCTCGCGCTCGGCGGCGTTGCAGACCTGTTCTATCGCGGCGCTTGCAAGACAGTCGGCTATAACGGCTTTTTCCATAGCGCCCGCCTCATACGCACGGATAACACCGTCCGCACCGCCGCCCAATGTCGCGGCAAGCAGAACGCACCGTTCGCAGCCACGCAAATGCTCCGTGATATCCTTCCCCTTAAAAACAAGCGACGTGTTTTTTACTTCAACACCCTCGGAAGAGTTTTCAATATCGAACACACGCCAGACGAATTTCGGCGTTATCCGAGAAAGCAAAAGCCGCTCACATTCGTCGGCAAGTTCTTCGAGATTCGCGGGTATCGCGCCGCCCTTATGTCCCATATAGCGGAACGCTTCGGCGCGGTTCAATTTTTCAAGCTCCATTTTTATCACCAATAATATTATAACAAATCGCGTCGAATTTGTCAACAAAAAGGTAGGCGAATAGTTTAATAGAGAATGGTGGTTAGTTGTTAGTTGTTGTAAG
>DILZ01000052.1:6732-7716 GCA_002425305.1 Ruminococcaceae bacterium UBA5579 | reverse complement strand
TACTATTCTCTATTAAACTAACTGCAATTATTCCCCTCCCACGCGAAATGGGAGGGGAATAAATCACCCGCACTTATAACAATTAGGGTCTATTTTTCGCAGCAGATTAACGAGCGGGAATATCAGAAATCCCGCCGCAAAATTCCCGACCGCGTGAACGCAGTCAAACGAAAAACCCGCCGCTATCCACGCAAGCGTCTGATTGAAATTCAAGTGAAACATCAGCGCCTGAGCGGGCGCGTAAAGCAATCCGAACGCCAGTCCGTGCAGCCCGCAGATTATCGGATATATCCACGCGAGCTTTGCGGGCAGACGCTTTGGCAGCAGCATTGTTACTCCCCACAGTACCGTCCAGATATAAAGATACGGTATCCACCATAACGCGAAGCCCGAAAAATAACCGTTCAGTAAAACGTATATGTAGATCGGGATAAGCGCTTTTTCGCGATAGCAGACGGTAAATGTCATTGTAAACATTCCAAGCAGATGAATGTTGGGCGCCCATTCCATCAGCAGCTTGGAGCAGTACATAATAGCTCCCCACATCGCGAAAACCGCCATCTCCTGCACGGAGAGCACGGGCTTTTTTCTCTTTTTCGGCTCGTCCATAGGTTAAGCTGCGGGCTGAACGGCATCGGCGGCGGTGTACACCAGTTCGTAGTGATCGCCGTCCGCAACGGTTATTCCGGAAGCGCCCGTCGCGGTAGGCGTACCGTCCTTGCACAGCGCCCAATATGCTTTATCAGCGTCATAATCGGCTCTGATACCGTTCACCTTCTTGATGTACAAACCGAACTCGCTCTCGTCGCCCTCGACCAGCTTGTTCTCGGTAAGTATCTTTTCGAGGTTGTCGTTGTCCGAGCGAACGGTAAGCGTGACACTCTTGCCGTTTGCCTTCACCTCAATCTTCACGGTGTTCTTGCCCTCGCCAAGCTCGGCATCCTCCTTGTATTGAGCCGCCGCCCAAATCGGATCCTCGGCGGT
>DILZ01000052.1:0-6716 GCA_002425305.1 Ruminococcaceae bacterium UBA5579 | reverse complement strand
TGTTCCGCCGTTATTGCAGCCCGTCAGTGCTAAAGTCAGCGCGAGAGCCGCAGCAGTGATAAGTATTCGTGCTTTTTTCATAAGTTTGTTCCTCTTTTCGATTTTATTATCCAAAGAAGAAACGGCAAAGCAGCTCTTCAATTGCCCAAAAGCTGTTTTGCAAGTCCGCGGCGGGGTAAGCATTCCGACTTTCACGATAGTGGCTGCTGCCGAAAATTTTCACTCCTGTTCCCTTACCGTCTTACGACGTGCGCCTCGTAACGCCCGACCCCCGCAAAGCGCCTCACCTTTGCAAAAGCCGAATATCACCACGCGCCCGAACGCTCGACAATACCAAAGCAATCCGCCGTGTTTCCCAATGAACCTTACTATTATAGCACCTTTCGACGGATTTGTCAAGACCGCTTGTTCCGCATAAAAAAGCGCCGCCGTATACCCTCAACGGAACAATGCTTATCCCTTGTTTACGCATATTGACATTTGAAGAATAAAATGTTAAAATAATTATGGACACATTAAAGAAAATGGTTGAAATAAATTGATCAATTTTGACCGGAGCGTTCGAAAGTGTCCGTATTTAAAATAAGCGGAGGGACGGATTATGAAGATAGACGAAAGCATATTTGAATGGAGCGATGAATACAACATCGGAGTAGAAGAGATAGATAACGCGCACAGGCAGCTTTTCAAAATTGTTTCTCGTATTGCGAGCAATTTTAAAGACAGCAATTTTGAAAAAAATAAAGCAATATGTATGGAGGCTGTAAAGTATCTTAAAAGCTACTCGGTCAAGCATTTCAGCGAGGAGGAGGCTTATCAGCTGGAGATCGGCTACAAGGGCTTTAATTCTCACAAAAAGATGCACGACAATATGCGAAATGTGGTGATACCCGCGCTTGAAAAGGAAATGGAATCTAAAAGCTATTCAAAGGAATCCATAGAACATTTTCTGGGAGTATGCGCCGGCTGGCTTACCGCGCATATACTTATCGAGGACCGTGCGATCACGGGAAACGTAACGAGCAAATTCAGCGCGACGGCGGACGACCGTAGCATAGATAAGCTCGTAGATATAATACGCGGTTACAGCTCCAGCTTGTTTATGATGAACGCGGAAATATTCAGCAAGACCTACACGGGGCACAAGCTCAAAAAGCTGTTCTGTTATCGTGACGTTCTTGAAAAATCCGACGGCAAAACATATTCAATAGTAACGGCGATCGAATATCCGATGCTGGAAATAATCGCGCGGAAATTTGTCAAGCAGGAAGTACTTGAACTCGACGGTGTTATGCAGCCGCTGCTTTGCGAGATGCTTAACTCGTTCAATACGGAAGTTTCAATAGCGCTTTTCGATTCCACGCCAACATTCAAGGAAAGCAACGCTATTCCGGAGGAGAACTTTTACGCGCTTTATGATAAGGTCTATCCCGAGTACAGTTTGTTGTGGCGCACATACTGCGGACATTTTGTGATCGCGGTGAGCCGCGTTTCATAGCCGTCAGCGACACATCATTCTTTTTCGGTTAAAACAACACCGCACAAAGCTAATTCTTTGTGCGGTGTTATTTTATAACGTGTTCACATTAACATTCTAATTGTTGACTGCCTTAAGCCGTCCCTTGTAATATTCCTCGGGCGAGCTTTGACGTAGTTTCATCTCGCGCTTTGTTTCGTACATTTTTTCGTCTGCTTTTTTATATGCGTCCTGTACCCGTTCAAGACCGCATTCGCTGTCGTAGATAAAGAAACCGTGCGCTATGCTTACGCGGAACTTGATGTTGGGAGAGCTGTTGTGCTGCATCGTCAGCTCATTAAAATTCAGCATACCCTCCTCGTAACGCTCTTTGATGTTGCTGCCGCACATTACCACCGCAAATTCATCGCCGCCGATCCTGAAGCATTCCTCTTCGTCATTCCCGAACGACGCGCTTATAATTTCTGCGGCCGCCTTTATCATACTGTCGCCGATCGGGTGACCGAGGTTGTCGTTCACATATTTAAGATCGTTAACGTCGAACATAACTATCCCGATAGAGTTGTCGCCTTTTTCCGAATCCAGCTTTGCAAGCCGCTCCTCGAAAGCGGTTCTGTTCCCGATACCCGTAAGACCGTCCTGATAAGCGAGACGGCTCGCAAACTCCGCCTGTGCCCCCAGCTTTACGGCGTTTATCGTATTTTCAAGGCTGGAGCTGCCGTAGCATACGGTAAAGATAAGCATACCTATCCGAACGAACATCGCGCTGTCGCTCGTGTGCCCCGAATAGAAACGAACCATATCAACAATAGCGGCTACGGCGATGCTGCAAAGTCCGATAGTCCTCAATATCTGATATATTCTCGCGCCGTCTTTCTTGATTTTTTTCACGGTGGATTTTACAACCGAATAAACCAAAAGCACCGACGCTATAACTACATTGACGTGAGAAAATGTAAGGGTCTCGTGGATATCCTTGATCTTGAGGAAATGAAGCGTCCAGCTCGCGACAAATCCAAGCGTACACAGTCCGCATAAAACGGGAACGACCGCCTTGTTTTTAAATCCGATAGCCGCGTTGAGATACAGGATAAGCGCGAAAGGGATCAGCATAAGCGAGTAGCAGGATACCATCTGCACAAGCCTGCTGTCATCGAAGAAGAACTCGATTATATGCAGCTCCGCCAGACACCATACGGAAACGCAGATCGAGAACAGTCCCAGAAACAAAAGCTCGTGGTTTTTCTGAGAGCGCATATTTATGGGAATATCGGCGATAGACAGAAGAAGCCCCACAAACAGCAGAAGAATACAAGTAATAAAGGACACGAGCTTCTCCTTAAGCAGATTAAGTATAACGCCGCCCGATCTGCCGATGCGGAAGTCGTCCACACCGCACCGCGCGTTTGTGTATGCCGCCCTGACCCGTATCTCTATCTCCTTTCCGAGATGTTCGGGCGTGATGTCTATGCTGTTCCAGCGCGTTCCCGTGGAATTGGTATAGAAAACGCTCTCGCCGAATTCGGGCGTGTAGACCGGTTCGCCGTCTATATAAACACTGTAAAAAACGTTCTTTGCTCTGAAGAAGAGCGAGTCCGCGTCGCTCGAGTCTGAGGGCAAAGTATTATATATGCTTATCTCCTCGTCCTTAGAAACGGAGTTTATCTTGCGGAGCGCATTTTCGTCAAGCTCCGTACCGTCCGCAGTATGCCAGCCCTCAATAAACGGAGCGGTTTTGTCGTATTCCGCATCCGCCAGAGATTTGGTTTTGCATTTTGACGCAAGAAACACTACAACCGCTATAAAAAAGAACAGCATAATCCCAAAAATAATATGAAAAACGGAATTCTTTGATTTCATAGTGCCCCACCCCCATATGTTCAATGTAAGGTTGACAGTTAAGATGCGCCTTACTCTGCGGCGTTCTTAATGTCGGTTACGCCAACATCAAAATTGTTGGTCGTACATCGTCATCGGCAAAGTTACAATTTCCTATTTTATATTATATCACACAAATCGTGATATGTCAACCCGATTTCGGGCAAACCGGATCCAACGGCAAAATTGAACAACTGTCCATTGACAAACAAAGCGCGGTCGCCGAATTTCCGAATATGTTCCAAATCACAAAAGCTATTGTTCCGCCCGGTACGAATATATTGACATCGCAATAAATATATGTTAAAATGTATTTAAGGGTATCTCCAAAAACTTGTTTAAGTTAATACAAACAGCGTGCCGTGCGATGCGCCCTGTCCGGATCTCGTTTTCAAACTGGTTTTCAGAGGTGTCTTTTTTTGGGGGTGACGATGTTGAAATTGCGAGGGAAAAGGTGCAGCGTCTGCTTTTCCGTTGTCGGAAAGCGCGGTAAGGCGTGTCCCGTCTGCGGCTGCTACGGCGGCGAGATTTTGGAGCCGGATATTCTTCCGCGAGGGACCAAGCTTGCCGGAAGATATGTGATCGGCGGCTGTATCGGGCGCGGAGGATTTGGGATAACATATCTCGCTTATGATAAAAAGCTGAACAAGGTCATTGCAATAAAAGAATATTTTCCTACTATGGCGGCGCGGCGCAGCGGCAGACATATTATCCCGAACAGCGAAAAAAACGCGGAGCAGTTCAACATCGGCGCAGAAAAATTTTTCGACGAGGCGGAGATCGTTCGCCGGTTTAACGGAAATCCAAACATTGTCAGCATATATGAATGTTTCTATGAAAACAACACCGCTTATTATGTAATGGAATATCTCGATGGGATAACGCTGCAAAAATATGTCAAAGAATACGGAACTTTAAATTACGAGCAGGTCGCGTATATCGCGGACAAGCTGACTTTGGCGCTGGTGGTGCTGCACAGCGCAAAGGTGCTTCACCGCGACATTTCGCCCGACAACGTTATGATCTGCAAGGACGGGAGCGTAAAGCTCATAGATTTCGGCGCGGCAAGGCAATTCCTTTCCGACGGTTCGCTAGGCTATACCGTCATAATGAAAACGGGATTTTCGCCTATGGAGCAGTATTCGCAGGAAACCAATCTCGATGTCCGCGCGGATATTTATTCGGTGGGAACGCTGTTATACTACGCGTTAACGGGAAACGTACCCGAAAGTCCGTATAAGCGTCTAAAGGACGACAGTATTTTTCATTTAAACTCTGTTAACGCTGACGCCGGATTGTGGAAAGTTATAGAAAAAGCCGCCGCGATAATGCCTTCGGAGCGTTACAGCAGCGCAGAGGATTTCAGAAGCGCACTGTCCGGACTTGATATGGATATGACTGCCGTTTCCGTTCCCAATGAGTACAATTCGTTTAAAGACGGGCGCTTCCCGTCCTCCGATACTTCCAAAAAAAGAGTTGTATTCGCCGCTGCTGCCGTGATATGCGTTGTGACGGCGGTTCTGCTTATACTGAACGGCATTCGCGGACGTTCTTATTTGCCCGAAGACGGAAAGATCGAGCTTACGCTTGACAATGAATATGCCGGTCACTTTAACGCCTGCGGAAAGATACCCGCCTCGGAGCTGAGAAAATTCGGAGATGACGTTGAGATAACATTGAGCGTCAAGCCGTGGGAAGATATGGATCCCGCACTGATCTGCGGCTTTATTCCCGTAAACTCGGACGGCGGGATAATGCTGGAATATCTGTTCGCCGNNAGCCGATGAGATTTGGGCGGACGCAAACGGCTGGTTAAGCGTTGACAGCGGCATAGAAACTGTGACGCTTGTGCTGTCAAAGGAGGGCGTGGAAAGCCTTGGCGATGACGCGCTTGGCTTTGAAGCATATAACCTCATTATAACCTCGGCGGAATTGAAACGGGCTGAAAAGAAACGTGACATCAACATCGACGATTGGTACGAGCTGCGAAACGCGGCATATTCCGTTTCGGAGAACGAAAACGGCAAAACCGTCACTGTGCCGCTTTCAGAGGACAGGATACAGTCTTGGCCGAGCTACGAGTCGCAGGCTATACCGAAAAGCGCGTTTTTTGAGTTTGACGGCGACGTTAAAGTCACGCTTAAAATCGAAGAGATCGAGGGCCTGGAGTTCGAGCAGCGCATCGTTTATGTGCAAAATTCGGGTTACTGTTTTGGCGTTATGAACAATAAGTATCTTGTTCCCGCAGCAAAGGACGACACCGGGAATCCGCTTGTTAAGCGCGACCATTCTTTCGGTATGATGCTTGGTAAAAGCTGTTCGGAGCTTACTATCGTGATACCGAAAAACGCTATGGATAAAATGAGCTCGGGAGTATTTTTTCAGAGTATGGGCGTAAAGGTCACGCAGGCGCGGCTGGAGGACTACAACGGAGAATACGACGAGTTTTTGTAAGGAGTAACGTATGAAAACATCACAGCTTGAGAACCGGCTTGGCACGGATGAGGAATTTGACGAGGAATTGATAAGGGAAAACGGCTGCCCCGATCTTTTCGAAGCGATCGCCGGATATATGAACAAAAAGGGCATTTCACGCGCCGAGCTGATAAAACGGATGAATATAGACAGGAATTACGGATACCAGCTGCTTAACGGCACACGCAACCCCACAAGAAATCACATCATACAGATCGGTCTGCTGCTGGGGCTGGATATCGACAGCTTTCAGAAGCTGCTGAAAACGGCAAGAAAAAAGCCGCTGTATGTGCGCGATATGTTTGACGCAAAGGTATTTTACGCGGTCAAGCACAAGATGAGCTTTGAAAAGGCTGCGGAATTTATCTGGCAGGAATAAGCAAATTATAATTTGCGGCGGAGCGCATATCTCCGCCGCTTTTTTGTTGTTCCGTATTTCCGAAAATAATGCAGCCTTGCACACCAAAACCACGGCGCAATATGTTATAATATAATCAAGATCAAGAATGTCTGTAATTCGACAAAATGCGTTGGGTCTTGGAAAGGATGATAATTTATGTTTTGCAAAAAGTGCGGAAACAATCTTCCGGACGGGGCGTTGTTCTGCAAAAAGTGCGGGAACAAGGTGGATATAACGTCCCCCGTAACGGAGGAAAGCAAGCCCGAGGCAACTCACGAGCCTCAGCCCGTCGCGCCACCANNAACCGCGCCGCAGCCTGTCGCGCCGCAATATACTGCGCCGCAATACACCGCGCCGATGTACGGTACGCCCGTGCCTGCCGCTTCGAAAAAACCCTTCCCGCTGAAGTACGTACTTATTCCCACGTGTATACTTGCTGCTGTGGCGGTGCTTATCGTGGTGCTGGTCATCACGCTGAAGCCGAAC
>DILZ01000024.1 GCA_002425305.1 Ruminococcaceae bacterium UBA5579 | reverse complement strand
CCTCCGATAATTTAATGTTATCTTACGTTGACCATCCATACAAACTTGTCTCCTCTATTATTGTAGAGGAGATTTTTTATTCAGAAAGGAGTACCATATGCCCAAAATAATTGTCACCAGTCGCTATATCAAGCCCAACGCCCACAAGAAGTTCGGAAATTATATAAAATACATCGCAACCCGTGAGGGCGTAGCCAAACCCGTTCCAAAGCAAGTGTCAAACCGTGAGTTAGACCGTGAGATATTCATGAACTACCTGGATTCCCGTCCGAACTCTCACGGATTGTTCTCGGAAACGGATAAGCCGTTAGTGTTGGATAGAGTTGCAAAAGAGGTAGCGAACCATGAGGGAGCTATCTGGACACATATCGTTTCATTGAAACGCGAGGACGCGGAACGAATGGAATACACCGATCTCGATCACTGGCGCGATCTGGTTCGGAGAAATATCTTAGATATAGCCATAGCACAGAAAATCGCTCCCGAGAATATTCGTTGGCACTCCGCTTTTCACAACAAGGAATCCAATCCGCACGTTCATATCGTGGTTTATTCGGATGACCCGCATGAAGGATATCTGACAAGCAACGGAATTGATAAAATCCGCAGTGCGTTCGCTAACGACATCTATAAGGACGAACTTCAAAATCTGTATCAACAGCAAACTGCAGTGCGAGATAAGCTGCGCTCCGAGGCGGAAAGAGTAATGAGAAATCTGTTGTCGGAATTGAATAACAGCAATGAATTTGCTCCGAACCTCGAACAGCTTGTTCTGAAATTACAGTCGCAGCTCCGCAATTCTAAAGGCAAGAAGATCTACGGCTACCTACAGCCAAACGTCAAGAAAACTGTTGACCAAATCGTTGCACTGCTTGCTCAAAATCCCGCGCTGAAAAAGATGTATGGAGAATGGTGTTCGTTGGAGCAGCAGAAATACGAAACCTACACAAGCGCGGTGCAGAAGTTCCCACCGCTTGAAGAAAACAAGGTGTTCAAGCCAATCAAAAATGCGGTTATCCGTACAGTGCTGGAGATGAATCTTTCTACGGAAATGTTCGCGGAATACGGTGAGGACGTGCTTGACGAAACGGAATCGGACGGGGATTTATATATTAAATGGACAGCAGAATATAAATCCGCTTGCTCCGAGTTATATAAATACCGTAATATCCCGAAAGCGTTTGATCTGTTCCGTGCCGAAGCCGAAAAAGGAAATGTTCTTGCACTTCACGATCTTGGAAAGGTGTATCTGAACGGTTTATCAGGCAAAGAAAACATTACGAAAACCTTGCAGTGTTTTGAAAAAGCTTTGCAAGGCTTTCTCGCGCTCGAACCAAACGCAAAACGTCTACGAGATTATGTGCAGTATAGAATCGGAAAGATGTATGCTCTCGGCTACGGTGCGGAACAGGACTATACAAAAGCGTTCGTGTGGTTGGAGAAATCTGCAGCAGCGGAAAACAAATTCGCTCAATACTCACTCGGCAGCCTATTTTTTATGGGAACGGAACGACGCAGAATTACGAGAAAGCATTTGAATATTTCAAGCTGTCTGCCGATCAGGATAACGCCTACGCTTGTTATGAAACCGCAAAAATGCTTCGTGACAGCATTAGCGTTGAAAAGAATCCGGAGCAAGCGGAAGAATATTTCCAAAAAGCATACAACGGATTTCAAAGGATCGTCGCCGAAAAACCCGATGACAAAATATTGTATCGGCTCAGCGTGATGACGTTCAGCGGGATAGGCTGCGATGTGGATCACGAGCTGAGCATCGAGTATATAAAGCAGTCCGCCGAGTTAGGGAACGAATACGCTCAAGCGTTCTTGGAAAACAGTAACAGATACCATCAGACGGCGGCGCAGAATGCCATAGTATCCATGTTGCTCTCCTTCGGCAGACTCATCTCCGATGACTACAACCGCAGTCTTCACGGACAGAGGCTTCGCACCGAGCATAAACTGAAAGCCGCGATCCGCCGGAAGAAACAGGCGCTCGGCTTAAAAGAAAATCCGTTGGAAAATCCGCAGTTTAAGGGGTGAGAATTTGCTAAATAACCGCGAAATTTATTCCACAAACCTCCCGCATCGCGCCATTGCGGTGTATATGTATCTGCGTGACCGAGCGGGAAAGGACGGCTCTTGCTATCCCGCTGTTTCCACAATAGCGCAGGACTTGAAAATGTCCAAAAGCACCATAAAACGCGCGCTTGGCGATCTCGAGAAGGCAAAATACATTCGGCACGAGCGCAGATACAGACAATCCGGCGGCAACTCATCGAATTTGTATTTCGTCGAGCGACCGCCCTAAATTTTTGAAAAATATACCTACTCACAAGGGCGAACTATGCCCTGTCGGTGGTCTAAGGGTTGGTTCATGGTGAGCCAACAATGTTAAGTAACCAATTTAAATTTTATTATTTCGAGAAAGGAAGTCTTATGCCCTACATCAATTTTTCGGAAGATGATCTATACCGCGCGAATACTGCCGATTTGGTTTCATTTCTTCAAAGTCATGGTGAGCGCGTGGAGAGAGTTGGCTCGACCTACAAGTATATCTACACGGACGGCAGCGGAACGCATGACAGCGTGACGATCCACGGCGGTAAGTGGTACGATCACAAGAATCAGCGCGGCGGTTATGCGGTCAAGTTTCTGCAGGAGTTTCTTGGCTTTTCCTTTCAGGATTCCGTGATCCAGCTTCTCGGCGGGCATTGCAATGCGCAAACCGTCCGCTCCGCTCCGAGAGAATTGCCCAAACCTGTTCCCAAGCCGTTCGAACTGCCGGAAGCTAACTCGGATATGCGGCGGGTGTTCGCTTATCTTACCAAGCAGCGGTTTATTGCGCCCAACATCATCTCACACTTTGCTCATGAACACAAGATTTACGAGGACGGCAAGTACCACAATGTTGTGTTCGTCGGAACGGACGAAAACGGTACTCCCAAACAAGCCACGGTGCGCTCCACATTGAGTTTTGGAAAAACGTTTCGGATAACGGTCGCAAACTCGGACACAAAATACAGCTTCTCTCATTTCGGAAATGACGAGAAGCTGTTTGTTTTTGAGGCTCCGATAGATATGCTGTCGTTTATCCCGCTGTACCCAAAGGATTGGCAGCAGCACAGCTACATCGCCATGAACGGTGTGTATGAGAGCGCGGTGCTGAAAGCGCTGGAGAGCCACTCAGAATTGCAAAACGTGTATCTTTGCACCGACAACGATGAAGGCGGCATTGAAGC
>DILZ01000020.1:37068-41617 GCA_002425305.1 Ruminococcaceae bacterium UBA5579 | reverse complement strand
CGGCTCTGCGCTCTCTTCCGCCTCTACAGAGGAAGGAAACGCTGCGGAAAGCGGAGAGCTTTCGTTTACCGCTGCGTTTGACAAGATAAAGAGCGAAAAGCAGATCGAACTTGCTGACGATACAACGGCGGAAAGCGGCAAGACGGGCGACACCGTGTCGGAAGAACCGCCAAAGAGCGTTTCTGTTGATACAACGGCGATAATTCAGATCGATGAGGAGATGCTGAGGGAGAACTTCGGAAAGCTTTCGGCGGTGGATAACGAGGAAACGTCCGAGCAGCCGCTCGAAGAGNNNGCCGATAAAGCGGATATCGAGGAGGAAGAGCGCGAGGTCAAGACCGCAAAGCAGAAAAAGCCGTCGAAGCAGTCGGAGAACGAGGACGGCGATGAGGACAGTGATGAGGACGAAAGCGGCAAAGACACCTCCCGCGTCTATCATAAGGGCGCGATAATCGGCGGAGCGTTAGGCGCTGCCGTGCTTGTCGGCGCGGGCTTCTTTATCGGGAATTATGTGGTCGGCAACGATACCCGTTCGCTGCACTACGCGGAGGACAGCTCGGAGATATTCACCAAGATATACCACGCTTATGACGATTTTGTAAATAACAACGCCTCTGCGGGCGGCGATGCGGCGTACAGCGTCGGCGCGGATCACCGCACGATATTCGGCGACCTGCTTATAAGCGGTGAAAATGATAAAAAAAGTCTTGGCAGCTTTTCTTTGGGGAACAGCCGTTACCTGATAACGGAGGAGGCCGTTTCGGCGAGCGTGATCCAAAACGGTACGATAACCGCGCTTGAGGATATGCTCCCGCCCGATGACGCGCGGTTTGTGGCGGCGTTCGACGATAACGGAGAGCTTTACGCGCTGTTCAGCGGAAAGCAGTCCGGTCAGTCCGGTTATATTAAAATAGCAAACGGCAAGGCGGATTACACAGTGCGCCAGGACGGGATTTTAACGGATTATGTTTTTGAGGACGGCGAAATGCGCCTTGGAACAGTCTACACACCAAACTTTACGCATACTTTTTTCATAAACGACGAGGACGTCTATCTTCCTAAAACGGGAACTGACGCTCCGCAGCCGATATCACCCCAAAAAGTGGTGATGAGCGACACGAAAGGTTTTTCTTACGGCGTGAGCGCGGGGTATTCGACGGAAAACGGAGAGCTTCGCAGCGTCTGCGCGGTGATCGGCGACCCCGTCGCCGCNNCCTCTGCGGACGGACGCTTTGCGCTGAACGGCGAAACCGGTCTGCTTGTGAAAGTTGAAGGTGACAAACTCGTTTCCGATAAGACCGAAAGGATATCCCGCGCGGCATTTTGCAAAAACGGCTGCGCTGTTGTGGGAGAAAAGGATGATGACGGCTCGCCGAAGGATATTCGGCTGCTTGACAGGGATTTCAAGCCCGCGTCCGTTTTGACCGGACTTCCCGAAAGCATTGCGGGTATGTGGTTTGACGGCGGCGTTTTGACGATAAACGGCGAGAACAGCGCTCTTTTGCGTGCGGAATGTTCCGATCTCGCCGCGCCGACTCCTCTGTCGCTGAAAGCCGAGAACGGATTTGTCGTAGGGCAGTCCGCGCTGACTTATACCGTCACAAACAGCGCGATCATAATAACACGGTACGACATCGAGAACGGAGTTTCAAAGGAGCTTGCAAAGTTCACGAAGGAGCTGCCCGCAGAGCAGCTTGCCGACATTAAGATCTCTTTTTATTATACCNNGGCGGCTTTGGAACGACGATCACGGACGGCGCGAAAAGCGGCATCGCTTACAGCTACTTTGACGGAATTTCGGTCATTTCGGAATACGTTGTGTTTGAAAACGGCGCACAGCCGAAAATTGTTTCGGTGTTCGACGACAAAACGGGATTTACTGCAGCGTTCAAGGACGGCGACACGATAAAAGCGGTGTGCGGCGAGGGAGTGAAATATCTGAAATAAAAACACTTGACACAGACCGTTTTTTGGTGTATAATAAAAAGAGTGACTTGTGTGGAAGGGTATGAGAAACGTGGACGAGAAAAAACGTGCTAAAATAATACGCGTCTGCAAGGTCGTGGCGCTTATCGTGGCGGTTTTGATGGTGCTGGGGATCATCTTTCAGCCAACGCTCGGCTGACGCGCCGTTTACCGCTTTTGCGGAATCGTTGAGTTTTTGGAGATGAATTATGGGGCTGTTTTACAATAATAATGTGGCGGGCAGCGGCGTTGCGAAAAAAAGACCCAAGAAAAACCCGTTCGTCCGTTTCTGGGGATTGTTTTTCGACAAGTTCTGGGTGTTTTTTAAGCTGAACCTGATATACTTTCTGTTCTGTCTGCCCGTAGTGACGTTCGGCCCCGCAACGGCGGCGCTCACTGCGGTGACGAGGAATTTCTGCCTCGAACGTCCGCAGTTCGTGTGGCACGAATTTGTGACCCAATTCAAGAAGAACTTTAAACAGTCCTTTATTATCGGCATATTGGATATCGTCTTGGCAGCGGTCATTTATATCACATTTAATCTGATGTTCAGGGATCTCGCCGCGGGGCTCTCGCTGAACTGGACCTACTTCGTGTCGCTGTCGATATTGGCGGTGCTCGTGATGATGAATTTCTATATTTTTCCGCAGATCGTCGCGCTTGATATGCGCCTGGGCAGCATTGTCAGAAACTCCTTGATACTGGTTTTCATAAATATCGGCGGAGAGCTTATTACATTTGTTGTGTTTGTGGGATTTGTAACGCTGTTTTTCTTCTTCGGGCTTATGCTGATGTTCTTTCTGCCCATCATTCCGGGAGCCTGGCTGGTGTTCCTTTCGGTGTTCACCTGCTATCCCGCGATACAAAAGCATATTATAAATCCCTTTTACGAAAACAGCGGAGAGCGTAACCCCGAAATACCCGATTGGGAGCTGGACGATGAGGACGAAGCCGTATTTGAGGATCAGGGCGGGAAAGAAGAACCGATAGACCTTAGCGGCGAACGGGATTCAAAGGCGGGTAGAAGCGGTAAATCCGGCAAGGGCGGCAGAGTGATACGGTGATTTGCGGCGTAACGCTGCAGAGGTGTTTGCCGTTGACATATTTCATTGTTGAAACGAGGAGTAAACTATGGCATCAAGTGTTATTGTCGGTACCCAATGGGGCGACGAGGGCAAGGGGAAGATCATTGATATTATGGCGGCGAAGGCTGACCTTGTGGTGCGGTCCAGCGGCGGAAACAACGCGGGTCACACCGTAGTTCACGGAGATGAGGTGTACAAGTTGCACCTTCTGCCGTCCGGAATACTTTATCCCGAAACCACCTGTCTTATCGGCAGCGGCGTTGTTATTGACCCTGCCGTGCTGCTTGAGGAGATAGCGGAGATGAAACGGCGCGGAGTTACCTGCGATAACCTCCGCATAGACGCGCGCGCAGATATCATTATGCCGTGGCATAAGGAGCTTGATATGCTCCAGGAGGAGTTCAAGGAGAAGCAGACGGGCGTGAACGTCGGAACGACAGGGCGCGGCATAGGTCCGTGCTACACCGACAAGGACGAGCGCATAGGCATACGAATGTACGATCTCACTCATCCGGAGTGCTTGAAAAAGCTCGTCAAGAACACGGGAGAGCTGAAAAATCTCATTATCGAAAAGGTTTACGGCGNNAAGCCGATAGACCTGGACGCAATCTACAACGAATATAAGACCTACGGCGACGCGCTTGCGAAGTATGTCGCGGACGGCTCGGTCATCACGTTCGAGGCGTATAACGCGGGGAAGAACGTGCTGTTTGAGGGCGCGCAGGCAACGCTTCTCGATATCGACTTCGGAACGTATCCGTTCGTAACGTCAAGCCACCCGATAGCGGGCGGCGCGTGCGTCGGAACGGGCGTGGGACCTAAGATCATCAACGAGGTAATAGGCGTCGGGAAAAGCTACACCACGCGCGTCGGTAACGGTCCGTTCCCGACAGAGCTTAACGACGAGTTGGGCGAGCTTATCCGCAACCGCGGCGGAGAATTTGGCACGACGACCGGCAGACCCCGCCGCACAGGCTGGTTCGACGCGGTGATAATGCGTCACGCGGTGCGCGTCAACGGTCTTACCGCGATAGCGATAAACAAGTTCGACACGCTCAGCGGTATCGGTAATTTGAAGGTCTGCACGGCATATAAGAAATCCGATGGCACGATACTTAAGGATTTCCCCGTGACGCTTGAGGAGCTTGAGGACTGCTCGCCGGTTTACGAGGAGATAGAGGGTTACAGCGGCGACTTTTCGCAATGCAAGACCTTCGACGAGCTGCCCGAAAAGTGCAGAGCATACGTTTCACGGTTGGAGGAGCTTTGCGGCTGCCCGATAACTATCCTCGGGGTGGGTCCGGGACGCGATCAGGTGATATTCCGCTGATGAAGGCTGTTTTTATCGGAGATGTTGTCGGAAGGAACGGCTGTGAGGCATTGACGGCGCTGCTGCCCGATATAAAGCGGGAATTCGGTGCGGATATCGCGATAGTAAACGGCGAAAACAGCGCGGAGGGCAACGGTATCGACGCGAAAAGCGCACAGACGATCTTCGC
>DILZ01000020.1:33247-37018 GCA_002425305.1 Ruminococcaceae bacterium UBA5579 | reverse complement strand
GAGCGGCTTGATACCCTGCTTCGCCCCGCGAATTTCGGAGGGTATCTTCCCGGCAAGGGCGTTTGCGTCATAGATATGGGCGCGTATTCGGCGGCGGTGGTAAATCTTATCGGCACGGCGTTTATGAACCCCGTCGACAATCCGTTCAAGTGCGCGGAGGAGCTGCTGAAAACGATAGACGTCAAGACGATAATTGTGGATTTTCACGCGGAGGCGACCAGCGAAAAGCGCGCGATGGGATTTTTTCTGAGCGGTAAGGTCAGCGCGGTTCTTGGAACTCACACGCACGTTCAGACGGCGGACGAGCAGATAATCGACGGTACGGCGTATATCACCGATGTGGGAATGACGGGACCTCGCGACAGTATTCTCGGCGTTGAAAAGGAAATCATTATCGAGAAGTTCCTCACATATCACCCCCGAAAACACGTTTATGCGGGCGGAGATGCGGATATCTGCGGAGTTGCGCTGGAGATAGATCAAAAAATCGGCAAAGCGGTTTCGATAGAACGCTTTTGCAGGACGTTTAAGCAAAACAGATAGACCTCTGATATTTGATATTACAGGCATTGAGGGGGCTTTTTGCGGATAATGCGGAACACGCTTATTCACGCTTTTATATAATTTTTTTACAGAGAAAACAGAAAGGTTGAACGCGATTTTTATGCGTTCAAAAGGTAAGCAAAATGGAAGTTGTAAAAGTATCGGCACACAGCGTACCCAAGTCCGTTGCGGGAGCTATCGCGGCGGTCATTCGTGAAAACGGCGAGGTAGAGGTTCAGGNNGCGGTCGGCGCGGGCGCTGCCAATCAGGCGGTGAAGTCCATCGCCATTGCGCGCAGCTATATGGCGCTGACGGGCGTTGATCTCATCTGTATTCCCGCGTTTACGACCGTTGAGATCGACAGCGAGGAGCGTACCGCGATGAAGTTCATAGTAGAACCGCGGTAATGCGAAAACTCCTTGTTATCGGCACGGGCGGAACTATCTCCTGCGTAAACGGTGAAAACGGTCTTGAACCGTCGTTTCCGGTAAGCGAGCTTATTGCGCGGATCAACGTTCCGTGTGATATTCAAACGGAACAGCTCTTTAATATTGACAGCACGAATATGACCCCGCGTCATTGGGAACAGCTGGCGCGGCGTATTCGCGAACGCTATGATGAGTTCGACGGCTTTGTGATAACTCACGGCACGGATACTATGGCATATGCGGCGGCTTCCTTGGCGTGTCTTATACAAAACTCACGCAAGCCGATCGTGTTCACGGGAAGTATGCTTCCTATGACGGCGGAAAACTCCGACGCGCCGAAAAATCTCCGTGACGCGATAGTTTTCGCGGCGGACGAGCGCGCGTTCGGAGTTAAGTTGGTTTTTTCGGGAACTGTCTACGACGGAAAATATGTTTCAAAATCGGACAGCAGCGTTTCGACTCCGTTTCCGTTTTGCGAAACGGACAGCGGCACATTGGAAAAACTCGATATATTTTTGGCGCAGGAGAGTACTCAAAAGCACGATGGTAAAACGCGTTTTTATGAGCATTTGTCCGATGATGTTTTTCTTGTCAAGCTCATTCCGGGGCAAAGGCTGTACGTTCCCGAAAACGCAAAGGCGGTAATTCTCGAAAGCTACGGTGCGGGCGGCGTTCCCGACTATCTTTTGGGAGAAGTCGCGGAGCTTACGAACAAGGGCGTTTATGTAATAATCGCAACGCAGTGCGCTTACGGCGGCACAAGGCTTTACGAATATGAGGTCGGGCGGTATGCGGCGAAGGTTTGTCCTCTGCTCGAAACGGGCAAAATGACGATAGAATACGCGGCGGCAAAAGCGCGGTGGGCGCTGGCTCATTCAAACGGCTACGACGAATTCAAAAAAATGTTTACAACAGAGGTGGACGGGCTATGAGATGTTTTTCGGTCGATTATCTGAACAACGCGGCGAACTCGCCCGAGAGCTTTATCGCGGAGGGTGAGCGGCTTTATTTCGAGCAGCTGACGAGTGCCGCCGAGGAGGTCTACAAGCAGCGCGCCGAAAAGCCTATTGTGCTTATTTCCGGCCCGTCCGGTTCGGGAAAAACGACTTCAGCCGTGCGTGTTGCGGAGACTTTGAAGAAAAAGGGCTGCGGGGCGCACGTTGTTTCTATGGACAACTATTTCCTTCCGCTGAAAAAGGACAAACAGCTTCACGGCGAGGTTATCGACTTTGAAAGCCCCGAGCGCCTCGATATGGAGCTGTTCCGCAAGCATTTGGAGATGCTTAATAACGGGGAGGAGATCGACATTCCCGGCTTTGATTTCGCGAAGCAGGATCGTATCCCCGGAATGAAGCTCAAGCGCGAGCCGGGCGATCTGGTCATTTTGGAGGGCATACACGCGCTGAACCCGCTTGTTACAGGCGAGAGCGACGATTACACGCACCGTATCTATGTAAGCGTCAGGACGAGAATACAGTTAGGCGACGAGCTGCTGCACCCGTCCAAGATACGCCTTATGCGGCGGCTTATGCGAGATAAGCTCTACCGTGGGCGTGAGCTTTCGGAAACGTTTGAGTTCTTCAAGAGCGTCGAGCGCGGCGAGGACTTGTACATAATGCCGCACAAGCACCGTGCGGATCACGACATTGACACGTTTATCGAGTACGAGGCTTCCGTGTACCGCGATCTTCTGCTGCCGGAGCTTGAAAAGACCGCTCCGAGCTACGAGGGCTACTCCGAGTTTGCGGATATTGAGCGCTTTTTGCGGGCGCTTTCGGGGATCGATAAGAAGTATGTTCCCGAAAACGCGCTGATACGCGAGTTTGTCGGGTGATAACAAGCATTACGGACGTTCGTTGAGCGTCCGTAAAATTTGTATAAATTTGTTTGCGGTTCAAACAATAAAATGCGGAAAAATATTTTTTGAAAAATTTATCCTTTTTGCTTTCCTGTTTCGTTATTATTATAGGGAGCAAAACGGGCGAAGGGAAAATTTGATTATGAGCGATATTAAAGAGCTTGCGCGGCAAGCGGCAAACGGCGACAAAAAAGCATTTGAAATGCTCTATGAGCAGACGAAAAGCGGCGTGTGGTTCACCTGTATGGGGCTTTTGAGAAATGAGGAAACCTCAAAGGACATTATGCAGGAAACCTATCTCACAATGTTTGAAAAGCTGCCCGCGCTGGCAAATCTGGACGGGATACAGGGCTGGCTGAACAAGGTCGCGGCAAACAAGTGCAGGGATTATCTGCGGTCAAGCGCCAACAGACCGCCGGTGGAGGAGAGCGAGGAGATTATCGAGAATATCCCCGACGACNNCGCCGCTTTTCGTCTGCTCATAGAGCATTTCCCCCGAGGAATATGTTATGGACAAGGCGAAACGCGCGATAATAATGGATATTATCGAGAACAAGCTCTCCGAGGTTCAGAGCCGGACGATAATCCTCTATTATTTCGACGAGCTGACTGTTGCCGAGATCGCCGAGCTTACGGACTGTCACGAGAAAACCGTTCAGTACCGTCTGAAGACCGCGCGTCTGAAGATCAAGGAGGAAGTGATAAAATATGAGGACAAAAATAAGGACAAGCTGCACGCAGTTGTGCCGATACCGCTGTTAACTCTTTTGCTGCGCGCGGAGGCGGAGAACACCCTTGTTCCGCAGAATATCGTTTCCTTTGAAAAAACCTTCCCGAACCTGCAAAACGTTCCCGATAATTCGGCGGAAACCGCCGCAAACACGGGAGGAAAAACAATGTTAAATTCACTTAAAGCAAAGATCATCGCGGGCGCGTGTGCCG
>DILZ01000020.1:31173-33143 GCA_002425305.1 Ruminococcaceae bacterium UBA5579 | reverse complement strand
CCGACAAATACTTCAAAGCCCGCTGCCAATTCAAATTCAGGCACGGGAACAACAAGCAAGCCCGTGACAAGTACGCCCGCGCAGACCGACAAGCTGGTTTATCCGAAGTTCGAGGGGCTGGAGGCGGTTGAGTTCAAAACCGGATTCGGAGATGAAATTATGCCCGACATCGTTTCGGGGAGCATCAAGGAAATGCGTTTTGACGGCACGTTTTTGTTCATGAAAAACGATAACGAGATAGTGACATATGGCGGTACAGGCTACAGAACCAGACATTCTTACGGTGTTGAACCCGGGATCACCACGCTGGAAAATTCTAACCTCTCCAGTAATGGGTTAGTTGTGGTAAACGGAAATCACATATTGTACAAGGTGCTGGATGAAGATGGAAATATCAAGCTCAGCAAGGAAGGCAACCCGCAGTATTTTTCAGGCGAAATGGATTTCGGCGATAATATTGCGCAGGTAGTCGTGGGCGATTTGGCAAATCTTTACGCGTTGGACGCGGAGGGCCGCGGCATGGAGCTGAAAAAAAGGTATAGTTTTTCAAGGGAGTACGAGCCCGGAGATGACGATGCTTCTATACTTGGCGACGGGCTGCTGTACTACAATACCTATCGTGATTGGGGCTTCTACTTCGTCGACATGAGCGTGAAAAAGCTGATCGGAGACCGCTTCATCAACGATGAGGGTAAGATGTACAGGATCAGCGGCAAAGGTCAGATCTCGGATAAAAAGCCGATCGATTATCTCGCCGAATATACCTTTAAGGATTTTTACGCAGGCAGCGAGTCCGTTATTACGGGAATTACCGAGAACGACACTATGGTTGTGATCGACGATGGTCATCACAATGTGCTTTTTGAAAGCGAAATGCCCGAAGGTACGATTTTAAACATCTGGCACAACTACAACAAAATGATCGTAAAAACCGACAAGGGCGTGTTCGTTCGAGAGTATAAAGGCGACGAAGGCTTTAAACCCCTCGATGTGCTGAACAACACCGGCGAGGAAGTGGTTTGGGTCAGCAACAAATACGTCCTCCTCGGCAACGGTTTTGTTTACGAGATAAAGAATTTCTTATAACAGCGCCGGCAAGCCGTTCCTTACAATTTTATGATTATTTCCCGCGGAGTATTGACATTCCGCGGGAATTATGTTATAGTTGTTAGTGAATAGTCGTTAGTTGTAAGTTATTAAGTGTTGTCTAACAACTAACAACTAATAACTAATAACCAGCAACTATCGGGGGTTGAGCGTGTTGAACGAGAAAATATTGGTAGTGGACGACGAGCACGAGATAGCCGATCTTGTGGAGGTTTGCCTTGCGAACGAGGGCTTTGAGGTGAAAAAGTTCTATTGCGGCGAGGACGCTCTGCAATTTGCGCAGACCGAGGAGTGCGACCTTGCCGTGCTTGATGTTATGCTGCCCGATATAGACGGGTTTACGCTGGTGCAGAAGCTGCGCTCGCGCTTTGTGTTCCCGATAATTATGTTGACGGCGAAGTGCGAGGACACCGATAAGATAACGGGTCTGATGCTTGGCGCGGACGATTACATCACAAAGCCGTTTTCGCCGCCGGAGCTTGTCGCGAGAGTGAAAACGCAGCTCAGGCGGTATACGCGCTACAACTCCGCCGCGCAGCGCTCCAACGAGATAGACGTCAGGGGGCTGACGATAAACAACGACAACCACAAGTGTGTGCTTAACGGAAAAGAAGTGGTCTTAACGCCGATAGAGTTTTCCGTGCTGTGGTATCTTTGCAGTCACAAAAATGTCGTGGTTTCGGGCGAGGAGCTGTTCGAGGCGGTCTGGGGCGAGAAGTTCCTAGACAGCTCGAATACGATAATGGCGCATATCGCGCGTATCCGCGAAAAGCTCGGCGAGCCGCCCAGAAATCCGAAATACATCAAGACCGTGTGGGGAGTGGGGTATACCATTGAAGAATAACAGAAAACATTCCGTTTTG
>DILZ01000020.1:30070-31129 GCA_002425305.1 Ruminococcaceae bacterium UBA5579 | reverse complement strand
TTTGTTATGGGCGCGCAGTGGTTTCTTACCGGCGTGAAGATATGGCAGCCCGATGACTCGCTTTATGACTTTTTTCACGGAATAAAGAACAATCTTGCGGTGATCGTTCCGATAGCTATTCTTGTAATATGGAGCGTCATCACCTACTTCTTTATGATAAGACCGATGAAATATATCGAAAAATTGGTTGACGCGGCAAAGCGGCTCTCCGAGCCTACCGGGCAGCAGATCGAGCTGCCANNCCGCGCGATCTTTCCGAGGCACAGACCGAGCTGAACGCGGCGCGGGAAACAGCTTTGCGCAACGCTGCCCTCGCAAAGGAAGCCGAACAGCGCAAGAACGATATGATAGTCTACCTCGCGCACGACCTTAAAACGCCGCTCACAAGCGTTATCGGCTACCTTACTCTCCTGCGTGACGAGCCGAATATTTCCGCGGAAAACCGTATGAAATACACAGCAACTGCGCTTGACCGCTCGCAGCGGCTCGAGGAGCTTATCAACGAGTTTTTCGACATAACCCGTTTCAGTTTGACAACGCTCACGCTTGAAACGCAGCGCATAGACCTCAGCCTTATGCTCAATCAGACGATAAGCGAGTTTCTGCCTGTATTCGCAAAGCACTCCCTTACGGCGGATACCAATATACAGCCGAACATTTCGCTGCTCTGCGATCCGGACAAGCTCGAGCGCGTTTTCGACAATCTTCTGCGAAACGCGGTAAATTACGCCTATCCCGACAGTGCTGTCTGCCTTTCTATGACAGCAGACGACAACACCGTGACTGTGCTATGCAAAAACCGCGGGCGAACTATCCCGCGCGAAAAGCTCGACAGGATATTCGAGCAGTTTTTCCGTGTGGATTCGGCGCGGCAGTCAAAAACGGGCGGCGCGGGGCTGGGGCTTGCGATCGCCAAGGAGATAGTAACGCTGCACGGCGGAGAGATATCCGCGTCAAGCGCCGACGAGAACATAGAGTTCACCGTTTCTCTTCCGAGAGTGTAACAGGGTGTGCGCCCGTGTTTTTCCTCGCGCCGCGAGTCGGCTTCTCACCAATATG
>DILZ01000020.1:28814-30054 GCA_002425305.1 Ruminococcaceae bacterium UBA5579 | reverse complement strand
CGGTCTTGCGCATACGAAAGCCGCAGTTTCGTATATCGTTTATCGTGCGAATTCCGAAAAGAGCTGTGCTGCGCGGTTGAGAACGGGGCGGTAGATTTTCGCAAACTGTCCCGCGTATGACACGATCTCGCCGCCAAATCCCTTTTTGAAGCGATATATTCCGTATTCGCGGCGGCTCTCATCGTAGCAGAACGGTACGCCCCCGAAGTCGTAAACGCGGCAGCCACTTTTTATTGCGGCATCTATCATAGTCTGCTGCATTAAGTAGTTCGGGTAGAAATTGCGCCAACAGTCGCTTGAAGCTCCGTAAACATAGCTGAACCGCCTGCCGTAGCTTACAGCTATCGCGCCCGAAAGCGGGGTTTTACCGTCGATATCCGCATAGCACATAAACAGTCGCGCGTGTTCCCCGAGTTCGCTTATAAACCGTGCGAAGTATTCCTTGGAGCGTATCGGAAATCCGTCGCGCTTGCCTGTTTGCGTCATCAGCTCGCAGAAATCACCGAGCGCGTTCAACGCGTCCTCGCCGGAAAGTTCCTCGCACCAAACCCCGCGCCTTTGCGCCTTGTTTATCCTGTTGCGGTATTCGGGCTTGAAGCCGGCGCGTATCTCCGACAAAGTTTTTTCGCGAATGTCCAGAACATAGTTGAAATGGCACTGGATCTCGTGTTCTTCGGGAAGCCTTTGGGTACGCAAGCCTGCCGCAGTAAGCACGGAACTTTCGGGAATAACTATCGGCGGATCGCATAGGAACGCGAACGCACGGTATTTTTCCGCGATCGCGTCTATCCCCGCAGCGATATCGCGAAGCGCGTCGTCGTCGGAGTGACAGCAAACCGGACCTCTCGGCGCGTAAAGCAGCGCACTGCGGAGAAGCGGCGTTTTCCTGATCAGCACAAGGCAGGTTCCGCGGACGTTCCCCGATACGTCCCGCGAGATAATGCCCACGCTTTCCCAGTTCCCCTTAACATTCGCCCAAAGCCGCGACTGCATAAAAGAGCCGTTTTCGTGTGTTAGAACATAGTTTTCAAATTCGTCTGAGTTGGATGAGTTCAAAAATTCATACATAAAATGTTTCCCCCTTTTTGTGATAAGTAAATTCTATCACAAAAAAGGGGAAAATGTTTTCGGAAACCCATTCGGAATTATTACGATTTTCTTATGATTATATAAACGTTTTTCATCGGTAACCCGCAAAAGACGAAAAAATGCGCGGCTTTGCCGCGCATCCGGACTGAAT
>DILZ01000020.1:24428-28763 GCA_002425305.1 Ruminococcaceae bacterium UBA5579 | reverse complement strand
AGACTTTTTCTACAAGCTGAAATGCGCGGCAGAGCCGCGCACCTTAATTATCAATTTTCAATTATACCTTATACATTATTCTCAGCCGACTTGTGTGCGTACCGCTCCGACATATTCCATAAGCTCGTCTATGCGCTCGTCGGNNTAGCCGTCGCGGTAGGATTCCATTATCTTGTCGCTGTCCTTTTCAAACTTCGAGATCGGTGCGAGCGTAGGACGGAATGTGATCAATCGTCCTTCATTTTCAAGGCGTTCCATAAGCTCGATCGTTTTTTGGTAACGTTCAACGCGCGTCATACACGCTTCCTCAAACGCGGGATATTGTTTGTACAACCTATGTATCACCATACGGAATTTCGCGTAATCCGTCGGCGGTACCGTTTTTCCGGGCTTTGTCAGGATTATGACCAGCTTGTCGCAGCCCATTTCAAGAGCGTGCTCTATCGGAATGGAATCCGCTATCGAGCCGTCAAGATAGTGCTTGCCGTCAAGCGTGACGGGACTGCACAGCATAGGCACGGAACAGGTCGCTTTAGTGATGGTAAGCAGCCTGTCGCAGTCGTCGTTTTCGGAAAGATACTCCGCTTTGCCAGTTTCCATACAGGTGCAGACGTATTCCGTTTCAACGCCGCTGTTAAAGTATGTATCAAAATCGAACGGAAACTGCTTATAGGGATATTCAAAAGCCATTTTATCGAGGTTTATCAGCTTGCCCGAACCTAAGAACTGTCTGAACCCGTAGTAGGACTGATTTCTCGGAACGTTTATCATTCGGCAGGTACGGCCCTTCTGCCGCGATACATAGCTCATCGCGTTTCCGCCGCCTGCGGATACTCCTATAACATAGGGGAACACGACGCCGTCCTCCAAAAGGCGGTCAAGAACGCCCGCAGTGAATATTCCGCGAACCGCGCCGCCCTCAAGAATAAGACCTGTTTTCATTTTTACCACCTCACACATAATAGGGTCTGCAAAACCCTTTCGGAACGCGGAAAAGCCTTTGGTAAAAAATACGCTTATCCTTTTGGAAATATGTACGCTCCGATATTTTTTTACACATATCCATATTGACAATTTATTTTAACATTTTTTTTTTAACTTTTTGTTAACTTTGGATGTGAATGGTCTGGCTTTTTGACAAAAAAACAAGTCGAATTTATAAAATGATTGTGCGTAATGCACATAATTATTGCTGCTTTAAAACCCTCAGGTCAATAAAATGTCCAAGAAAACGGTATATTGCTATAAAGATGCAGACATATGCAGTGTTGATTGTTTTAATATTTCTCCAAAGAAGCTTCAATAAAGAAAAGGAGGAAAAATATGTCTGTACGGAAAAAAATCACCGTGGGGGAATATTTTGACAAAAATTCGCGAAAATTTATCAAATTCGGGGAGAAGTTCGCCGAAATTCTGAATGACGACGCGCAAATAACGTCACTTGCGGAAAAGGATCTTGAAAAGCTGGCTAAGGTGTGGAAGCTGGTTTTTGAAATGCTTATCGAGAACTATTCGGAAAATTCCTCCGATAAACTCTCAATGCTCATCGGCGAGTACAAGCAGCTTGGGGAGGAAAAGGACGAATGATGCTTTCACCAAAGCAGGAGCAGGCAATGCTTTTGTTAAAAAACGGCTCTCTGCGCCGCCTGAATATCTTTGAGGGCAGCGTCCGCAGCGGAAAGACCCACATTTCTATGATAATGTGGGCATTCTGGGTAGCAGGCTCGCCGAAGGACAAGGCATACCTTATGAGCGGAAAAACCCTGACGACGCTCAAACGAAATGTCCTCGAACCGCTCAAGGCATTGCTGGGCGACTGTTTTTCGTACAGCCTGTCCAAAAAGGAGGGAGAGCTTTTCGGCCGGCGCGTTTACCTTGAAGGAGCGGCAAACGCCGAGGCGGAAAGCAAGATCCGCGGAATGACGCTTATGGGCGCGTACTGTGACGAGCTTACGCTGTTCGGCGAGGATTTTTTCGTTATGCTGCTGTCCCGGCTTTCCGAAAAAGGCGCGAAGTTGTTCGCTACGACAAATCCCGATAATCCGTCGCATTGGGTGAAGCGCGATTATCTGGATAATCCGCGCGTCGAACTGCTTTCGATACGATTTACATTGGACGATAACGTTTTTTTGCCCAAAAAGTACGTCGAAGCTCTGAAAAACGAGTTCTGCGGCGTATTCTACGAACGCTTTATACTCGGACATTGGGTCGCCGCAGAGGGGAGGGTGTACGATAGCTTTTCTTCCGAAAACATAATTTTGGCCGAGGAGCTGGAGCGCCGGCTCTCAGAAAACAAGCTGATCGTTTCCTCGATCGGCGTGGACTACGGCGGAAACGGCAGCGCATCGGCGTTCGTGCTTGTCGGAGCTGACGCGGGCTTTCGCAATCTCTATGTGCTTTCGGAATATTACGACAAGCGCAACCGTTCGGCGGAAAGTCTTATCTCCAATTTTTCGGAGTTTGTTGAACGCGAGAAAAGCCGCTTTCCGATGCTGCAGGCAGCCTATTGCGACAGCGCCGAACAGCTCCTTATAAAGAGCTTTCGCAAGGCTGTGAGAACAACTGGCGTAGAGGTGAAAAACGCTCTGAAAAAGCCGATCAACACACGGATAAATATGCTTAACCGACTGATCTCAAGCGGACGTTTTTTTGTAAGCAGTGAGTGTCCGCGTGTTATCGAGGCGCTTCAGGGCGCGGTTTGGGACGAGCGCAATGTTCACAAGGACGTAAGGCTTGACGACGGCACATCGAACATCGACAGTCTTGACGCGCTGGAATATGCGTTTGAGCGATTTGAAAGGCAGTTTTTCCGTTTTTGACCGCACTCTTTGAGTTTTGCTCAAAAATCCGAACTCACGAAAAAGTACACTATATAAGATAAGCGGCGAGTTTTTAGCTCGCCGCTTGTGCTGTATCGATTTCACGTTCAAGATCGCTTAATAACGGCTTTCACTAACGTCGCCGCGGCGACCTACAAGCTCGTTTTTGCGGAAAAACAGCGAAATGCACCATATTGCCGCCAGAGCGACAACAATATAGAGGATACGGCTTACAACGCTGTCACTTCCGCCAAACGCCCAGGCAATGAGGTCAAATTGGAAAATTCCCACCAATCCCCAGTTAAGACCGCCTATAAGCAGAAGACAAAGAGCGATTTTATCCATCATCTTCAATCATTCCTTTCTTTATGGTTTTCCTTATAAACTTTATTTCAGGCTCGTCAAACCTGTTTTACAGATGCCCTAACGTTAAGATCTGTTTTTTCGGGGCTCTGAGCATATTGTTTGCATTTTTAGTTTTGTTATTCCGTTTTGCTCTTTATGCAATTAATTCATTTTTTGAGAATTTGTGTTTTTTAAACAGGTGCGGTCTGCATCAAATTCTTTACGAAAAACGCGCTCGCCGAAGAGCGGGGTTCGGAGCCGCAGAGTGCGGACAAAGCCGTTAGGCAGTCTTGCGGTACTGCCTTAATTTAATAAGTAGATGGATAAGTTGAGGTAACCCGCAAAAGCCACCCAAACAATATATGGAATCATCAGATACCCTGCCGGTTCCGTTATTTGATAGAACAAAATTGTTGTTTTCACGATCAGGAGCCATAGTATTACAAGCCAAATAAACGCAAACAGATATAGGTTCAGATTGAAGAAGATAATGGACCAGAAAAAGTTAAAAATAAGCTGAAGTCCGTATGTGATCAAAGCGGCTCCGTTTGGCTTCCTGGATGTTATGACCCGATATGATGCAATTCCCATAAGAACATACAAAATCGTCCATACTACCGGAAACAGCCAACCGGGCGGAGCAAGCTTCGGCTTGTTTAATAGATCGAACGTCTGCATACCGTTTCGTGTCAGAAGCGCAGAAAGAACCCCGACCGCAAGCGGTACGGCAATACAAAAAATTAAAGTTTTCCACTGTTTTTTCATAAAATCACCCCTACTACCTTTATGATTTGATTTGTATTTTTATTCTTTTGATAAATTAAAAAATATTTGTTCTCGTTTGTTTTGGGTGTTTTTGATATTGGCAGATCACAGGTCTTATTGCAGCCTACGTCGGCTGTTGTGTAGAGAAAAAGCTGCATTTTTAGTATGTTCTGCGCTGAAAATGCAGCTTTCATTTTATAATATTGTTACCAAAAAATTTGAATATAACCACGCAATAGTGTAGATCATCGCTGAGCGTTTTTCACGGGTGCAACGCAAGGGGGGCCGATCGGTGTGAGAACGTGATCAAAACGATTTAAAGCAAAGCCGCAAAACGGTGAGGAGTAACCTCGAGCGTTTTTGCGGTATTTTGCGCTTCGCGCAAAATCGAATTGCCATTAGGGCA
>DILZ01000020.1:13653-24313 GCA_002425305.1 Ruminococcaceae bacterium UBA5579 | reverse complement strand
CACGCGACCTCAGCATCCCAAATGCCGCGCCCTACCAACTGGGCCACACCCCGATGTTATTCAATTTTTCAAAATTATCCGTAAGCGTTCAAATATGCGGTTAAACGGATTTTCGACAATGATCTCAACGCCTAAAAACACCATAACAGTGTAGTGTAAAAGAAAAATGAAAAAATCGGTTTCACAAAGCGCTCCGCCAGTCTTATGCTCCCAAACGGAACGTTCCCTCAACCGGTTTATACTTCAACAAAAGTATTATATCACAATTCAGCGAAAATGTCAAGTGGCTGCCTATAAAACCCACACCTGTGAGTGATTTTTTCAGAGCTGCACAAAAGAATGACAAATGTCACGCCGAAAATCCGCAGATGTCACTTGTTATTGCCGCCCGAATGTGTTATACTTATATTCGGAAAGGCGGTAGGGCTAATGAAAGAGTTTCTCAGAGTACAAAATCTTGTAAAGAATTACGGCGATTTCTGCGCAGTGGACGATCTGAGCTTTTCGGTGAACGAGGGCGAAATATTCGGGCTTTTGGGACCCAACGGCGCGGGAAAATCCACCACAATGAACGTTATAACCTCGCTGTGCGATTTCAGCAAGGGCAGCGTTACCGTGGACGGCGCGGATATCGTAAAGGAAAGGGATAAGGTACGGCGCGTTATCGGAATGGTGCCGCAGGAAATAGCGCTGTATCCGTTTCTGAACGCGGAGGAAAACGTAAAATTCTTCGCGTCCTTGTACGGATTAAAGGGTAAGGAACTGAACTCGGCGGCGCGGGAAGCTCTTGAATTTGTGGGGCTTTCCGATCGAGCAAAAATGAAGCCGAAGAAAATGTCGGGCGGTATGAAGCGGCGTCTGAATATCGCGTGCGGAATAGCGCACCGTCCGAAACTGATAATAATGGACGAACCGACAGTCGGCGTTGACGCGCAGTCGCGCGAGCATATTTTAGGCTCGATAAAGACTCTGCGCGAGCGCGGCGCGACAGTCATTTACACATCGCACTATATGAACGAGGTCGAGGATATCTGCGACAGGATAGCGATAATCGACCACGGGAAATTCGTCGCGTGCGGCACGGAAAGCGAGCTTATCTCGACGGTAAGCGACAGCAAGGCTTTAAAAATCACAACGGAGATAAAGTCGGATTTTCCCGTCGATGAGCTTCTTTCGGAGCTGTCCGCCCTGCCGGACGTAAAAAAAGCCCGCGTTGACGAGGGTGAATTGATCCTCGAAACAAACGCGTCGCGTAAGGATTTCACGCTTTACATCGAGCATATCACAAAGCGCGGACTGCCTATCGTCGGCATAACCTCCGAATCGATGAACCTCGAGGACGTTTTCATCGCCCTTACGGGCAGAGAGCTGAGGTGAGACGAATGTTAGGTGTGATTTTAAACGAGATACGCTCCTGCTTTCGCAGCGGTTCTACGATATTTTTCAGCATTTTGTTTCCGAGCCTTTGCACGTTTTTTCTCGGTACGCTGCTTGAACGTGTCGACGTCGCCGACAGCACCGTCGGCGAATTGAACGTCGCGTACTGCGTTGAGGGCGGCGGTCAAGCCGCTGATGCTTTCGAGGAGTTTATCCTGTCGCTTGACAGGGAAGATGTCATAAACTCCGAAAAGATCACTGCGGGCGAGTTTGAAAGCGCCGCCGAAAAATACTCCGCTGCCATATATCTGAACAGCTCGGAGATCACGATCTATAACGGCGCAAACGCCGTGCAGAACCGCACGGTAAAGGCGCTGATAGACGGCTACAATCAAACTGCGGCGGCGTATATGTCGGTCGCCGAAGTAAACCCTCAGGCGCTCGGCAGTATCGAGCTTGCGGAGGACAGCTACGTTAAGCCGCACGACTTCGGCAGAACGCGCACTATGATGGACTATTATGCGGTGTCGATGACGGTGGTCATCATTTTCTTCGGCTCGTGTATCGCGGGCGCGTCGGCATACAGTGACGAGCACTCCAACAACACTATAAGCCGTCTTACCGCCGCACCTATAAGCAAGACCGCCGTTTATTTCGGGAAAATACTCGGGCATCTGCCGCTTGTGCTCGTGCAGGTCGGCACGGTGATGATAGTAAGCACAATGTTCTTCGGAGCGCATTACTGCGATACGCTCGGCGGCAACCTTCTGCTTTTTGCAATGTTCGTATGCTCGTCATTGGCATTGCTCTCAATGGGAATACTGCTTAATCTTCTTTTGCCGAAAATGCAGCCCTGGGCGGTGCTTATGCCGCTCATATGGGTAATGCTGTTCTTTTCGGGAACGTTTCATAAGGACGGAGCTATCACGGGCGTTTCGGATTACTTCCCTTCACGGATCATTCTCAACGCCTCGTTCGATCTGACGGTTTTCTCGAGAAGCGGTAAGGCGTTGAGCGTTATAATATGGTCGCTCGGCATATTTGCGCTGTTTATCGTTCTCGGCTGTATCAAGGTGAACACAAGGAGAAAAAACGTATGAGAAGAATTATTCTGATATTTAAAAACAGTATTCTCCGCAATCGGCTGACTATTATTCTGGCGCTTGCCGCCGCAGCGCTTATGAGCTTTAACTTCTACAGGCAAATAAACGCCAACGTCCCGGTATTTGCTGTCGACACCGTAAAATTCGGCGTTGTGGACGAAGATAACAGCGCACTTTCGGAGAACCTTGGCAAATATCTCACGGATCAGCTCGGAATGGAGGTCGAAACGGGAGATTACGATTCTTTATCTGCCCTCTTGATTAACAGACAGATTTCTGCTATAATAGAAGTACCGCAAGGATTTGAAGGCTCTGCGATAAGCGGAAAGCCCGAAAATATCTCGATAACCACTCTCGATGACTACGAAAATTCCGCGTTTATTGAGGTGTATATAAACGCATATATGCGCGGAGTTTCGATAATCTCACAGGCAGCGGACGGCAGCGCGGAAAAGTTTTTGGAAATGCTCTCTTCGCAAAAAAGTCCGAACACGGTAACGCTCGCCGAAACAAATTCGCAGACGGATAAACGCCAAAAAACCGTCGACGCTTATAACAGCTCGGTAGGATTTATGCTGATGATAATCTCGGGGCTCACCGTTTTTATTTCCAATCAGATACTCGTCGACAGACAGCTCGGCACGTTTGACCGAATGAAATGCTCGTCGCTGAAATCCTCGGAGTACGTTGTCGGAATAGGCATGTTCGGGTTCATCTGCTGCACGGCGGCTAATCTGATATTTAATCTGTTCGCGTACTCGCAGGGTGAAGAAATGCCCGTGCCGTTTGGATTGGCGCTCGTGATAACGGAGCTGTTTATGCTGTTTTCCGTGGGATTGGCGCTCTTGTTCGCGCTGCTCGTCAACGGTCAGCGCACACTTATGACGGTCGGCGTGGGCTACGCGACTATCGGCAGTATGCTGGGCGGCGTTTGGTTCCCGATAGATATAGAGCTTGGATTTGTCGGAAGCATAGCGAAAATTTTCCCGCAGTTCTGGCTTATGGATATTATGAGAAAATACGACACCGGTTTCAACGCCCTCCCGAATGTCTGCATTCTCGCGCTTTCGGCGGTGCTGGTGTATCTCGTTTCCGCGGTAATCTTCACGAAAAAGAACGCTTGATCAGGATTATGGAATGAACAAAAACACGCTTTATTTAACGTTTAAGACCGCCGCGCTGGCGGCGGNNATATCACGGCGAACACGGGCGGCTTTGCGGTCGCTTCCGCGCTCGCCTTTTGCTGTTTGTTCGTGACGGACTATCTGATAAACAGGCTCCGCCGCGCAAGGAGCGCCCGGCTGATATGCGCTCCGATAGGCATAGCGGGGTGCTTTGTCTGCGGCGCGGGCGAATATTTCCCGCTGCTGCTGGCACTGGTTTTCGAGCTTATAGATCATCTTGACGCGAGGGAGTATTTTTACGGTATCTCGGCGGCTTTCACGGTGCTTGCCGCGCTGATATTTCAGCCGAACGAGTACGCGCTGACAACGGCGCTTCTGCTGANNGGGCGTTCGCGCGGGCGGCTGTCGAACGCGTGGAATGTTTCCGCGCTCTTTCCGAGGGACAGCGCAAAACGATCTCGGCGCAAAATGAGCGTATAAACAATCTGCAGGCGTACTCACATACGCTGCGCGAGACCGCCGTTCTCGAAGAACGCAGCCGCTTTTCAACGCGTATCCACGACAGGCTGGGGCACGGCATTTCGGGAAGCATACTACTTCTGGAGGGCGCGAAGCTGAACCTTCAAAAAAATCCGGAGCAAGCGGAAAAGTCGCTCGAGACCGCTATCGAAAATCTTCACGGCAGCGTCGACAGCATACGCGAGGCTCTGCACGAGGAACGCCCTAAGCGCGGCGCGGCAAGCTCGGCGGAGCTTAAGGAAATGCTGCAGCGTTTCTCTGTTGAGTATGGAATAAAAACGTCGTTTTCGGCAGAGGGAGAGCACGAGAGAATTACTTCGCAGATCTGGAGCTGCATTAAAGAGAATTTAACGGAAACGCTGACAAATACCGTCAAGCACTCAAACGCGAGCGAATTTCATCTGAAGATACGCGTTTACGATAAAATAATACGCGCGGAATTTTCCGATAACGGCACAAATTCAAACGGTTTTTCAAAAGGAATGGGGCTTGAAGGAATAGAAGACAGAACGGCACTTTGCGGCGGTAAATGCCTTTTTCAATGCGGCGTTTCGGGTTTTAAGACAATAAATATTTTCGGGGTGGAATATGATAAAGGTTTTGATAGCGGACGATGATATTATAGTGCGCGAGGGTCTTAAAATGATAATCTCGTCGCAGGAGGATATGGAGATAGCGGGCGAGGCGGAAAATGGCAGCGCGGCTTTGGAGCTTGCGCGGCGAGTTCGTCCGGACATTGCTCTGCTGGATATTCGTATGCCCGAATGTGACGGGATAACGGCGGCGGAGAAAATGCTCGCAGAGGAGATTTGCGCGCCGCTTCTGCTGACAACGTTCGACGAGGAGGACTTTATTGTCCGCGCCTTGAAAAGCGAGATCTGCGGCTACATTCTGAAAAACTCTCCCGCCGAACGCATTATCCACGCTGTCCGTACCGTGAACGCGGGCGGCACGGTGTTCCAGGAGGATATCCTTAAATATGTGCGTGAAAAAATATCTCCGGCAAGCGGCGGCGATTTTTTCAAGGAGCTTTCCCCGCGCGAAACGGATATAGTCCGACTTATCGCCGAGGGACTTTCCAACCGGCAGATAGCCGACACGCTGTTCCTTTCAAACGGCACTGTGCGAAATCACATCAGCGCGATACTCGAAAAAACGGGTCTTGAACACCGCACTCAGATAGCGGTGATGTGGCTGAAGAATGTATAAAGCAGCACCGCCCGACGGAAATCGGGCGGTCATATTTATTGTGAACTATCAAAGAATATCTCCGTTGCTTTCGATAACGCTCTTATACCAATACGCCGAATCCTTCGGAATCCTCTCGCCGGTCGCGTAATCGACGAAGATCATTCCGAAACGAGCGGTATAACCCAACGACCACTCGAAGTTGTCCATAAGCGACCATTGGAAATACCCGCAGCAATCCACGCCGTCGTCGGCAGCTTTTTTAAACTCCTGCAGATAACGGTGCAGGAAGTCTATCCTGTTCGGGTCGTGGACTTTTCCGTCAACGGACACCACATCGTGCGCCGCCATTCCGTTTTCGGTTATGAATACGGGCAGCTTGTAGTGCTCATTCATAAACCTCGGGCCCCAATAAAGCGTTTCGGGAACTACCTCCCAACCGATAGCGTTCAGCGCACCGCCGTCACAGAACGGCACCTGTTCAGCCTTGCCGTTTTCTCCGGTCTTGACATAAATTCCGCGGTAGATGTTAAGCCCGATAAAATCCAGCCCCGAGCCGATAACAGTCATATCCTCCGACGTGATTTCGGGAAGATCGCCGGCACAGTCCCTTAGGATGCTGTCGGAATACTTTCCGAAGATCATCGGGTCAAGCCAGAACGAATCGGTAAATATAAAATTGTCCCCGCTGCACGACAGATACGCCGCCGATGCCGCCGGAATATCCTTTTCCGAAACGGGACACCTCGGCGCGGACGCAAGCGCAAAGCCTATTTTCACGTCAGGTATCTTCTCGCGCAGCACCCGCACAGCCTTGCCGTGAGCCTTAAGTACGTTATGCGAGATATGCANNTACCGCTCTTCCCAAAAGCAATCCCGGCGCGTGAACTCCCTCAAGATATCCGCAACCAACAAAGACCTGCGGCTCGTTGAACGTGATAACGTTCTTTACTCTGCCGTTAAAAAGCTCGGCGCAGACGGCGGCATAGTCCGCGAACAGATCGGATATCTCATCGTTCAGCCAGCCGCCGCGCAAATGCAGCGCATAAGGCAGATCCCAATGATAGAGCGTTACATAAGGCTCTATGCCGTATTTCAGCAGCTCATCGATAAGGTCGCTGTAAAATTTTACGCCCGCCTCGTTAATCTTTCCCGCGCCATCGGGCATTATCCTGCTCCACGCGATAGAAAATCTGTATGCTTTAAGCCCCATTTCGGACATCAGCTTTACATCGTCCTTGAATTTGTTGTAGTGATCGCACGCAACGTCGCCGTTCGAGCCGTCGCTGATCTTACCCTTAGTGTGCGTAAAAACGTCCCATATGCTGCGCCCCTTGCCGTCCGCCAAAGCCGCGCCCTCGATCTGATATGAGGAGGTCGCCGCTCCCCACACAAAATTTTCGCCGAATCCCATATTAGAACCTTCCTTTCTCAAAGCCTTTATATCTCCGCCGACGCGCATACTGCGCCGCAAAGAGCCTCACTTAACGCGTCGGGCTGAGATGTGCCCGCAAACAGTGTAAAACGCGTTCCGAACTTTTTTCTTATGCCGTTTTCGTCAACGGAGGTAAACGCCCTTTCGGGCACCGGTATCCGAAATACCGCTCTTTCGCCCGCTTTTAGGCTTATCCTCTTAAAGCCGCATAAGCTGAAATTCGGCACGGCGTTCTCGCCGTAGTCCTTGATGGCGACGTTTCGCCCTCGGGCANNCCGACGTTTGCCGCCTCGACCTCGGCAATACCGCTGCGGTATTCCACGCGCTCGCAAACTATCCGCGAATAAGTCAGCCCATACCCGAACGGATACAGAACGTTGTTCTCCGCGTATCGATAGGTTCGGTTTTTCATCGAGTAATCGGTAAATTCGGGGAGCAGCTCCGTTTTTTCGTAAAACGTCACAGGCAGCTTGCCCGAGGGCGAAACGTCGCCGAAGAGTATGCTCGCCAAAGCCTTGCCGCCCATCTCGCCGGGATACCACGCGTGAATAAGCGCGTCTGTCTGCGTTTCAACGTTTATCGAGCTTCCCGCCGCGCAGACGACTATCACGGGCTTGCCCGTTTCGGCGATCTCTCTAAGCAGTATCCTCTGACTTTCGGGCAGAAGCAGGTCGTTTTTATCTCCGGAGGAAAATTCGTTGCCCGCGTCGCCCTCCTCACCCTCGATAGTCGCGTCAAGTCCTAAGCACATAACAACAACGTCCGAACATTCTGNNGCCTCCGCCAGTCTGTCGCCCGCCAAAGCGAGCGCCGACTCTCTGTCCTTATACAGATGACAGCCCTGCGCGTACAGAACTCTGCCGTTAAACCGCTCCCGAATACCCGCGAGAAACGTGATATAGCGGTCAGACGTGCCGCAGTAATTTCCCTCGAGAGCTACTCTGCTGTCGCTGTTCGGACCTATCACGGCTATCGTTTTGTACTTGCTTTCGTCAAGCGGCAGAATACCGTTGTTTTTCAGCAGCACCATAGACCGCTCCGCGCACCTCAGCGCCTCCGCCTTATGCTCCGCGCTGGCGACGGTCTCATACGGGATATCATCATATTCCGTTTTCTCATCGAACATTCCGAGCCGTATCCGTGTCCGCATAGCGCGAACGCACGCCGCGCGGATATCCTCTTTTTCGATAAGCCCCTTTTCCAGAGCGTCAAGAATATGCCGGTAAGTACAGCCGCAGTTTACGTCGCAGCCCATTTTCAGTGCCAGAGCCACAGATTCGGCGGGGCTGTTTGTGATGTGATGCTTTTCGTGAAAATCCCGTATCGCCCAGCAATCCGAAACGAAATACCCGTCGAAGCCCCATTCCTTGAGCTTTCCCATAAGGGATTTTCCGGCACAGGTCGGTTCTCCGTTCACTCGATTGTACGCACCCATCACCGCCTCGACCTTCGCTTCTTTTACGAGAGCCTCAAACGCGGGAAGATACGTTTCCTCCATATCCTTCGGCGTGACCTCGGCGTTAAACCCGTGCCGCACCGCCTCCGGACCGCTATGGGCAGCGAAATGCTTTGCGCACGCGGCGGTCTTGAGTACCTTGCCGTTCCCCTGAAGTCCGCTTACATACGCCTTGCCAAGCTCCGACGTAAGGAACGGGTCCTCGCCGTAGGTTTCGTGACCTCTGCCCCAGCGCGGGTCGCGGAAGATATTGATATTCGGCGCCCAAAGCGTAAGCCCCTTGTAAATATCCGTATCGCCGAATTTCCGATAAGCAGCGTATTTTGCTCTCGCCTCCGTGGCAGTCACCTCGCCCGCCCTTCGGACAATATCCGTGTCAAAGCACGCCGCCATTCCTATCGCCTGAGGAAACATCGTCGCGACACCGGAACGCGCAAGCCCGTGAAGACCCTCGTTCCACCAATTGTAAGCGGGAATACCCAGCCGCTCTATCGCCGGCGCGTCGTACCTCAGCTGACTTGCCTGTTCCTCGACGGTCATCGCGTCGGCAAGAGCCTCGGCTCTTTCCTGTGCAGACAGGCTCTCGTCAAAATACTTTTCCGTTGTTCTGTCGGAATTTCGCATAATGTTCCTCCCTTGTCAGCCGCAGCTATGCCCGTTCCCGCCGCAGACGTGTCCCTCGCCGTGACCGTGATGATCGCAGTGTATATCGGGAGAGTACTTGAGCGTTCCGTTAAGCAGAGAGTCTACCGCCGCGTCCGCGCCGCCCGACACTCCGCCGTACAGCTTTATTCCCGCTGCCGCGAGAGCGTTCTGCGCGCCTGCGCCGATACCTCCGCAGATAAGCGTGTCGACGCCAAAGCCCGACAGCAGACCCGCCAAAGCGCCGTGACCGTTTCCGTTTGTGCCGACTACCTTGGAGGAAACGACCGCGTTGTCCGTTACCTCATACAGCTTAAAATGCTCCGTGCGCCCGAAATGCTGAAAAATCTCGCCGTTTTCATATGTTACCGCTATTTTCATAATGCTCCTCCTTTTGCTCCCGTTTTGAGCGGAATGTTCTCACCGTATTTTTGCCGGACATATCAGATAAAATGCAAGGTCATATTTCAATAACATATCCCCTGCCGACCTTTGTGGAAATAAGCTCCGAAAGCCCCGCGCTGTCCAGCTTTTTGCGAAGCCGCATAATGTTCACGGAAAGCGCGTTCTCGTCTACGTAGCTGTCGGTCTCCCACAGCTTATTCATCAGCGTTTCACGGCTTACTACCTTGCCGCGGCTTTCAAACAGCGTTTCAAGTATCCTGTATTCGTTTTTAGTGAGGTCTATCTTCTCGCCGTTGAACATAAGCGTCGCGTCGCTAGTGTTGAGCACCGCGCCGCGCACCTCTATCATACCGATATCCGCCGCGAAATCATAGCTTCTGCGCAAAAGCGCGCGTATCTTCGCGACAAGCACGTCCAAATCGAACGGCTTCGCTATAAAATCGTCCGCGCCAAGCGTCATAGCGGTGACTATGTTCATATTATCCGCAGCGCTTGAGATGAACATAATCGGGCACTTGCTTATCCTTCGTATCTCCTCGCACCAATAAAACCCGTTGAAAAACGGCAGCGATATGTCAAGCAGCACGATATGCGGCTCAAATTCGGCAAATTCCGAAAGAACGTTACGATAATCGTCGGCGCGGCACACCTCAAAATCCCATTCGGAAAGCCGCCGTGCTATCGCGTTCGCGATTCCGTCATCGTCCTCGGCTATAAATATCTTGTACATACAATTCTCCCAAAATCAAGCGTCCAATCCCAGCAGACGGCGGTAGAAATCCGAAGCGTAGCTGTCCGTCATTCCGCTTATGCAGTCGGTCGCGAACAGCAGCCTGTAATAGCACTGTTCGGATAGCGGCTTGTTTTGGCACGAACGGCGGCAGAGGTCGAGATAGTTCTCCGAAAGCACCTGAACAAGATCACGGTCATACATAAGCTCGTCGTCCGTATCAAAGCGCAGCGCCGCCCCGACTATCGTGCCGAGCAGCAGCCTCATCGCGGCGCTTTCCGAAAGCTCGCTCTTTACGATATCATTCGAGCGGAACGCGAGCCGATACGCTATATCGCCGAGCGCGAACATCAGAACGCGCGCGGGACTGTTCTCGAAAAGCTCCGTTTTAAGCCCGCCCGCCATTATCGCCTCGTAATTGCCGCAGAAAGCGTCCGAGGCGCTGTACACAAGCGAGCTTTGCAGCTTGACTACCCAGCGCTGTATCGCTTTCAGCTCGGGGTCGCGCATATTGAAGGTCTTTGCGGTGTTCAGCGATTTCTCAAGCTGAGCCGCCGCCTTTTCAAGCTCCTCTGCTTCCGCGCCGGTTTTGCAAAGCGACCTGTAACGCTCGCCGCGAAGCTCGTCTAAAATAAGCCCGTAATTTATATAGCCCTTCACCGCCGCATCCTCGATGTCGGC
>DILZ01000020.1:13378-13617 GCA_002425305.1 Ruminococcaceae bacterium UBA5579 | reverse complement strand
AGCGCGCCCCCGTGCTTTCGGTGATCTCCTCAAACAGCTCCTGCTCGGAATAGTAATAGCCCATTTTCTTCGTGCGGATATCGCCGCTGCTCTTGTTGATATCCACCGAGCTTACGGGATATTTGACGATAGTGTTCAGCAGCGCGTAGGTGAGGTTCATTCCCTTTCCGGGGTACATCAGCAAATGCAGCCGCGTAAGCACTCGAAGCGCCTGCGCGTTGCCTTCGAAGTTGAGCACG
>DILZ01000020.1:8982-13272 GCA_002425305.1 Ruminococcaceae bacterium UBA5579 | reverse complement strand
GATATCGTGAACAAGCCCCGCGCACTCGAGAACATCGCAGCAGTTCTCGCGGACAAGCTCGTCAACGCCCTCTGTGCCGTCGTCGATGAGCTTTCGGAAGATCGTGTCGCCTAAAGACCCCGCGAACGAGCTGACCTCCAGCGAGTGCGTCAGCCGCGTGCGGACGAAATCTCCGCGCTGGAGCGGATAGACCTGCGCCTTATCCTGAAGCCGCCTGAACGACGCGCTGCCGATTATTCTGTGGTAGTCCTTGCGAAACTCAGAGCGGATATCGTTCGGGTTGAACGAGGGGCTTACATATTCGCGGCGCGGGCACAGCAGTTCATTCCAGTTCATAAAAACTCCTTTTTGACATAGGCTCTTGAAAATTTTTGTATAATGCAAAAAACACCGTCAATAATATTTTCGGAACGTTCTATACCCTATAACTGTATTTGTCGAAAATATACTAAAGAGGTGTTTTTTATGACTGTTAAACGCGGAGAGATATACTACGCCGACCTAAGCCCCGTCGTCGGCAGCGAGCAGGGCGGCATACGCCCCGTCCTTATCGTGCAGAACGACGTCGGAAACAAGCACTCGCCGACCGTCATCGCCGCCGCTATCACAAGCAAGCAGGAGAAATCAAGGCTTCCGACACATATTTCCGTTTCAGCTTCAACGTGCGGACTTGCAAAGGATTCCGTCGTGCTTTTGGAACAGGTTCGTACATTGGACAAGCGCCGCCTGAAGGAACGTATGGGCGAGCTTGACAGCGGCTCTATGCAGCAGGTAAACGACGCGCTTCAGGTGAGCTTAGGCTTGTAGTTGTTAGGAAATAGTTGTTAGTAGTTAGTTGCTGCCGAAAAGCTGTTCTCTGTTGAACCGGAGGTCACTTCTTCATATAAAAAAACAAGAACCACTGAAATCCTGCAAGCAGCGCCAAAAGGATCACTACTATCACCTGAGCCGCGCCCCATTCTGGCATAAGCACACACAGCATCACAAGCGCGAGCGTGAGCACTATGCCGTTTCGCATAAACGATTTGTAATTTCCCTGCTTCATCTTAACCGTTTTGTATTCGCGCCGCCGTCAGCGTGTTTCTCATCAGCATTGCGATAGTCATAGGACCGACGCCGCCCGGAACGGGAGTTATGTATCCCGCCTTTTCGCTTACCTCGTCGAACTTCACATCGCCGCAAAGCTTGCCGTTTTCCAAACGGTTTATCCCCACGTCTATCACCACCGCGCCGTCCTTTACCATATCGGCGGTGACAAAAATGGGTCTGNNTATCCGCGCGGCGGCATACCTCGGCGAGATCACGCGTTTTGCTGTGGCAGACCGTTACCGTGCCGTTCTCGTGAAGCAACAGCATAGCCATCGGCTTTCCGACTATATTCGAGCGTCCTATGACCACGCACTCCTTGCCCGCGACCTCGACGCCGGTGCTGTGAATAAGCTCCATACACCCTGCGGGGGTACACGGCAAAAACGCATAATTCCCTATCATTATCTTGCCGACGTTGCTCTCGTGGAACGCGTCCACGTCCTTTATCGGCGAAATGCGCTCTATCACCGCCTTCTCATCCAAATGCTTCGGAAGCGGCAGCTGGACCAATATGCCGTTTACGTTCTTGTCGGAATTGAGCGTGTCTACAAGCTCCAGAAGCTGCTCCTGAGAGGTATCCTCTGGGAGCGCGTATTCAAAGCTCTGTATCCCGCAAAGCTCGCACGCCTTTTTCTTGTTGTTTACATAAACTCTCGAAGCGGGATCGTCGCCTACTATTACCACGGCAAGACCCGCTTTTATTTTATCGCGCTCTATCTCGGCGCGTACCTGCTCTTTTACCGCCGCCGATATCGCCTTTCCGTCAATTATCTTCGCTGCCATCTTCGCTCTCCTTATCTTCCGTATCGTCGGTATCTGCCGTATCATCGCCGCTCTCATTATCGTCGATTTCATCATCGTCGGTATCGTCGGTTTCCTCCTCGGACACATCTTCCTCGTCCGTTTCGCTGTCCGCCAAAATGCTTTCGGCTTTCTTTTCCTTTTTCAGCTTGCGCTCAAGTTCCGCCGCAAGATCGCTCTCGATAAGCCTCTTTGAAGCGTCGGAATCCACATACATCGGTCTGCCCGACCTTTTCGCTCCGATTTTGAAGATCACAAAGCAAACGATAGCCGCAACGAACGAAACCGCTCCCAGCCACTGCGACACCTTGAACGCTCCCCAATAAAGACTGTCCGTGCGGAGCTGTTCGATAAAGAAACGCCCAAAGCCATACCACGCCAGATACAGCAGCGATATCTCGCCGTCATAGGTGCGGAGCTTTTTGCTGTAAATATGCAGGAAAATAAAGCCTAACAGACACCAAACGCTCTCATAAAGGAAGCACGGGTGAACCCACGCGCTTTGCATCTCCTCGCTTATGCGGTTGCCGGTCATTGCGAACAGCCAGTTTTTATCACACTCCGCGCCATACGCCTCCTGATTGATGAAATTGCCCCAGCGGCCTATCGTCTGACCTATCAGAAAGCCTATCGACGCTAAGTCCGCCATCGCGAAAAAATTCACCTTTCTGAACTTGCACATCAGCAGCCCGACTACCACAGCGCCGATTATTCCGCCGTATATCGCGATACCGCCGTCACGAATCTGCGTAAACGTCGTTACAAAATTGTAGCTTCCCGGGTGCTTCATCTCGGTGAACACACAGTAGTATATCCGCGCGAACAAAAATCCTCCGATTATCGTCACGAAAGCCACGTCAAAAACCCTGTCCTTTACCAGACCGAAATCACGGGTGCAGCGGCGCATAGCGTAAATGACAGCCAGCATCACACCGATGGCGATAAGAACTCCATACCAATATATCGTGATATTGAAAATATCAAAACCGCGTTTGTAAGTTATCTCCGTTCCGCCGAAAATATTGGGGAATTCGACTCTCATTTCCGTTAAAGCATTCTCCAAAGCGAACATCAACGTATTCATTCTGTTACTCCTTTGATAATTGAAATACAAATATTGTCCTCGTAAAGCCCCTCAAGAAGAGCCGTCATCCTGTTATAGTCCGCCGCAGCAGCCGCGTCTATCATCGCAAACGGGGATACGCCCCTGAGAGCGGATTCCGAAAGCGTGCTCGCCACGGAATCGGCGTTTGTAAAGTCGCGCACCAGCGAACCGTAAGTCGAACGCTTCATACGCTCAAAATCCTCACGAGGCGGCGGAGCGCTCTTGAACGCGCGTATGNNGGCGGCAGGGTCTTCGCTTTCCCCGCGCAAAAACGGGAAGAAAAAGCCGCGCCCGTTCAACACGCCGTTTGAGAACTGCTCGTTTATCAAGCCCTTATCACGCATTTGCGCGAAAAAGTCCGATGTTCTGCCGAAGATCGTGTCAAAGAGGATATCAAAGCCGAAGTATTCGTCAAGCTGTTCCAGTCCCGAAAGCGCGGGGCGCTTGAAGCCTATCTCGAATATCGGCTTAGCCACAGGCATTTCAAGCTCCACACACCGTTGATTTACGGCGTAAGGCTCTTCAAACGCCGCCGTTTCCACCTTGAGCGGCTCGCTGTCCGGTTCGTAATCCTGATTTCAAAAACTATGGNNCAGCCGTTCGCCGCATATCGCGACTGCCTCGTCCGGGTCGAATCGTCCCGCCACGCACAGGTACATATTCGCGGGATTGTAATAGGCGTTGTAGCAGTCGTAAAGCGTTTTGTCGGTTATCTCCGCTATGCTCTCCACCGTTCCCGCGATATCGTTTCGCACGGGATTTACGCTGTACATTCCCTCCAGCAGATTTGTGAACACGCGCCAATTCGGACTGTCACGGTACATTGTGATCTCCTGCCCGATTATCCCGCGTTCCTTTTCAACGTTTTCGGGAGTAAAGTACGGGGCCTGCACGAAATCGAGAAGTATCTCGAGATTTTTTCCGAAGCCGTCCGCACAGCTGAAATAGTACTGTGTGTAATCAAAGCTCGTACACGCGTTGCAAGCCGCGCCCGTCTGCGCGAACAACTTAAACGCGTCCTTTTCCTCGCTCTCGAACAGCTTGTGTTCAAGATAGTGAGCCGTACCGTCCGGGACTTTTTGAAATTCGCCGCCGTTTACGGAAAACGCGTTGTCCTCCGAGCCGAATTTCGCGGTAAACTGCGCCACAGCCGAGGAATAGCCCTCCATAGGCAGCATATACACCTCTAAGCCGCTTTCGTGGACGTATTTAAGACAGGTTTCTTTTATAATATCGTGATATATCTTCTCCATCATAGCTCGTCCTGCCCCCCGTCCGTATCGTCAGCGCCGCCT
>DILZ01000020.1:1750-8974 GCA_002425305.1 Ruminococcaceae bacterium UBA5579 | reverse complement strand
TATACACCGTGTCAAGCGAGTACGCCCGCGCCGCCGCCCGAACTCTTTCTGCGCTTACCGCGTCGATCCTCGCGATATATTCCTCCGGCGTAAGCAGCTCGTCGTCGAGTATCTGATTGTGATACCACGCTACCATCGCCCCGGGATTATCGCTCATCGAGCACAGCGTGTTTCGCAGCTCCAGCTTGGCGGTGTGAAGCTCCTCCTCGGTCACTCCGTTTTTGCATATATCATCAAGCTCCGCGAGTATCGCCGCCTTTGTGCGCTCGATATTCTGCGGCTCTACGCCCGCTATCGCAATGATACTGCGAAGAAATCGGTTCGCCACACTGTTGCAATAATAGCACAGCGACTGTTTTTCTCTGATATTCACAAAGAACCGCGAGGTCGTCATTCCGCCGAGTATACTGCACATCAGCAGATTTGCGCAGCGGTCCTCAAGCTCTGGAGCTTTGAAATACATACGCAATATAGCCTGCTGCATAGGCAGAGTATCTCCGGCTGTTTCGGAGACCGGTTTAAGCGCGGACGGTCTTTTTTCAAATTCGTATATCTCTCCGCGCTCGATTTCGGAAAGCCGCGACGCAAACACACTCTCCGCCTCGGAGAAATCGCTCGCGCCTGCGCACAGAATGTCTATCCGCGCCGTTTTCAGCATATTTTCGTAAGCGAGATACGCCGATCTTGCCGTAACTTGCTCCGCCTGCCCACGCGTTCCGGTCACGGGCTGTTCAAACGGCTCTCCCCTGAACGCGGTAGCGTTTGCCCGCTGCGCCGCATACGCGGACTTCTCATTGATAACGCTGTCGATATCGTCGATAAGCTGCGCCTTTTGAAGCTCGGTTATCTGCTCGTCAAACGCTCCGTCTTGAGCTTTCGGTCTGAGAAGGCACTCGCAAAGGATATCGCACAGCTCCGCCTCCAGCCTTTCGCCGTTCAGCGCGTAACGGTCGTCAAGAACGGACGCCGATATACCTACGCAGCGCGTACCGCACCACGCAATGCTGGTTCTCGAGCTGAGCGATGCCCCGTACAAATTCGCAAGGTGCTTTGAAAGCTCGGAATAGCTCGGGAACTTCTCACAGCAATCCGCGAGGATATACTCCGCCGCCGCGTAATCCGCGCGCGGGATATCATCAAACGCGGTATACAGAAGTATCTGTATCTCATTCGTCTTATAGCGCTTGTCCGTATACTTATAAAAGGTTATTCCGCTGCCTATCTTCTTTTCTTCAAAAATAACTATCAGTCCTTACTTTTTCTTTTTTGAATTGGCGCCGGGATTCATCATATCCAACACCGCTTTCCCGACCTTACGCTCAAGTCCGCTTTTCGTTGTCGGGATACCCGTTTTCCGCGCGAATTTCTGCTTTGCCTGAGTTATCCCCAACGCGCGTTTCCACGAAAATGATACGCCCGGTATTTTCAGTCCGCCGCTCTTTTTAGTTGCCATTCTGTCCTCCTTATCCCGGAATATGTCCGCATAGCCGTCTATACCGATCTGTCATCAAAGTGCAGACAATAATCAAGCATTACATTAAAGCAACACCGCACAAATAAGTATATACATTAATCTCAAATCGGTATTGACCCTGTTTTTTCCGACTACCTTTTATTATAGCACATATGTGTGATTTTTTCCATACTTTTTTGTGAAAAAACAAAAAAAATCCCCTCCAAAAGAGGGGCGGCAAATAAAATTATAAAATTATGTGTAGAACAAAAGAAAGGAGACAACTAAAACAAACAAATAATACGAAGATAATTCCGTCAGTTTGTTTGATTATATTATACAACAACATTTCGTTTTTGTCAATAAAATTTTACAATTTCGACATAATACACAAATTGTTTTCAAATTGATTATTCAATATAAACAACCGTTTTGGTGATAGCGCCGCGCTTTGCAAAAACATCTGCGCCCGTTCTCCGTCAAGGCGAACAGGCGCTACATAATCATAGCCAGAAGCAAAGCGAAAAGCAGCTTTTGATCGGCTTTCTCCCGCATCAGAATAATAATTATCCCAAATATCAGCAGCGTATCTCCGTCGTCGAAAAGCCCGCCTTTTGCTTTCACGGGCGAACCTTTGCGGCAATTCGGCTTGCGTATGCTCTCCCGGGCTTTTTCGTGTTCCTCTTCGCGCTCCTCAGCAAAAAAATCAGCGCGCGGTTCTTCGCAAAATTCTGCGGCGCTTTCGCCGCAGCGCCGCTCTGCGTCATAAAACGCGGACTGTGACGTACTCCAGACCGTAAAACCACCCCCGTATCATCACATAAGCCTTCCCAAAATGCCGCTTTCCCTGAGTATCGGCAGCAGCGAAAACAGCTTTATCAGGCGTATCGCCGAATCTATCTTCGCGCGGTTCTCCTCGCGCAGAAGCGGCTTCAGCGCAAGCAGAAATCGCTCGTTGTCGTCGGGCTGATTAAGCGTTTCAAACAGTGCGAACATTTTAATCAGCATTTCGGGGTCAAGTCCCGAAAACAGTCCCTCCGAGCTTTCCCGCTCCTCCTCGCCGTTATCGCCGTTTTCGTCATCATCGTCCTCCGTCAGCGCACGGAGAAGCTCCTCAATGTTATCCATGCGCCGCCCCTTTCACAACATAGCCCGTTATTTTCCGTTCAGTACACGCATAATATCCTGCGGGTCGGACGCGTTCTTCAGCTTACTCATAAGCTCCCGGTTCTGCAGAACCGCCCTCAGCTTTGCCTTATCCGACTTCGAAAGCCCCGCCGAAAGCGCTTTCATATCGCCGCTTTCAAGATTGCGGCGCAGGGTTTCGGGAGAAGTTCCAAGCTTTTGGCTTGCCGCGTTTATCAGCTTCTCAAAGTTCTTATCGTTCATAACAACTGCCTCCTGTAAATATAATATGTAAAGGTATACAAAAAATTTACAAAATCCCCTTTATTTTTTTCATCGTTTGTGATATAATCTAAATAAGGGCGGCTTTGATGCTCTTTTACAAGCACTGAGCATCCAAACGTCGTTTTTCGACATAACACAGACTGCGGAAAGGCGGAAATTTATGAAAATTTTGGTAGTTGCCGACACCCACAAGAATTTTGAGGTGCTTGATCTTTGCGTGAAGAAAAATTCCGACGCGGACATCATTATCCACCTCGGCGACGGCGAGCACGAGTTCAACGACATCAGGAAAATGTACCCGCAAAAGGCGATGATCTATGTCGGCGGAAACACCGATTTCGGCACACACGAGCTGACTCACGTCGCAAAGATCGACGGCTATAAGATCTTCTGCTGTCACGGACACACTGTCGGCGTTCACGACGGCTTGGAGCGTCTTGTTTCCGTCGCAAAGGAAAACGGCTGCAACATCGCGCTTTACGGACACACTCACCTGTACAAGACCGAGCTTATCGACGGCGTTTATGTGATGAACCCCGGCAGCCTTGATACACCGCGTAACCATAACCAACCCACGTTCGGGATAATCGACCTGTCCCCGGAGGGAAAGATCAAGATGAATATTCTCGCTATGGAGTCCAAATAACCTATGGACAACGTCATATTTCTTGACGAGGTGGATTCCACGAACAGCTACCTGAAGCGCCGCTGCGGAGAACTTCCCGACGGCTGCATTGTGACCGCACGGCTCCAGACGGCGGNNCAGACGCGGTCACGATTGGGCGGCAAACGACGGTATGCTGCCATTATCGATACTGCTCAAAGACCCGACGGAGCACGAAAATCTGACCGCGCGGGTAGGGCTTGCCGTGTGCGACGCTATCGAGAGCGTATGCAAAACGGCGGTTTCCGTAAAATGGCCCAATGATATCATTATCGGTTCGCGCAAGGTATGTGGTATTTTATGCGAAAACGTGATTTTTGGTGACAGCGCGAACGTCATAGTCGGTATCGGCGTGAACGTTTCGCAGAAAGAGGAGTTTTTTAAAGCCGCTGGACTTCCCCACGCGGCTTCTCTGCTTATGCTCACCGGAAAAGCGCATGACCGCGAAAGGCTGCTCGCGGCGATAGCGGAACGCGTGAAAATACGCGCCGCAATGCCGTTTTCCGACTGCTATGACGAATACAAGCGCAGACTGCTCAATCTTAACAAGCAAGTGCAGCTGATCTCTGCGGACGGAGAACGCACCGCAGTCGCCGTGGACGTCGCTCCAAACGGATTTCTTATTTGCCGCGATGAAAACGGCAAGTTTGAGGTAAGCTCGGGCGAGGTTTCGGTACGCGGAACGGACGGTTATTTATAGAGGTAATTATGATAGAAAACGAATTTAAGGTTATGCTCACGGCGGAGCAATACGAAAACCTGCTTAAACAGTACGATTTCGTAACGTTTACGCAGGTCAATCATTATTACGACACCGACGCTCTGGAAATGTCCGAACAGCACATAACGGTGCGCGTGCGGGAGCTTGACGGCAGTTTTTTTCTTCAGATGAAGCTGCCCACATCGGTGAACTTCTCGCGCGTGGAGCTTTCCAAGGAGCTGGAAACGCTGCCCGAAACGCTTTCGGGTGCGGAGCTTTCGGAGCTTTCGGGCGTCGAATGTCCCGATGTGAAGCGGTTAGGAGAGCTTAAAACCACGCGGAGCGTTTGGAATTTCGACGGCGGCGAGGTCGACCTTGACTGCAGCGAGTACTTCGGCAAGACCGATTTTGAGCTTGAAATAGAATTCACTGACGAACAAGCCGCGCGGACAGTTCTGAACGAGATATCGTCAAAGCTCGGTATTACGGGAAACAGCGGCATATGCGCCGGAAAGGTGCGGCGGTTTCTGGACGAATACCGGATAGTTGTTAGTAAATAGTTGTTAGTCGTTAGTTAAAAAAGCTCCCCGTATGCGGCGGGGAGCTTTAGTTTTTATATTTTGCCGGTGAGCTTTTTCTCCATTTCGGTGGGGTTGTTGGAGTACTCGAGAGCGGTCTGATAAGATATCTTGCCCGCCGTATAAAGCCTTGCGAGACTCTCGATAAGGGTTGTCATACCAACCTGTGTTGAACCCAGCATCGTGGATTCCATCTGTGCTATCTTATTTGAACGAATAAGGTTCTTGATAGCGTCCGTTCCTATCATAATCTCAACAGCCGCACATCTGCCCGCATTACCCTGCATCGGAACGAGCGTCTGTGCAATTATGCCCTGTATCATATTGGAAAGCTGCGAACGAACCTGCTCCTTTGATTCCGGAGGGCAGACGTCAACTATACGGTCAACGGTCTGAGCTGCCGATGAGGTATGCAGAGTACCGAACACAAGGTGTCCCGTTTCCGCTGCGGTAAGCGCCAGCATAATGGTTTCATAATCTCTCATCTCTCCGATAAGTATAACGTCGGGGTCTTCACGAAGAGCACTTCTCAGCGCATAATCAAACGAACGCACATCGCGCCCTACCTCGCGCTGGTGAATGGTCGCCTTACCCTGAGTATAACGATACTCGATAGGATCCTCGATAGTAATGATATGACACGGGCGAGTTTCGTTTATGTGCTGTATCATAGCGGCAAGCGTCGTAGACTTGCCCGCGCCTGTAGGACCCGTCACAAGCACAAGACCTTTACGCTTTTTCGCAAGCTCCAACACTACCGGCGGCATACCCAGCACGTCAAGCGTAGGTATCTCCGAATTGAGCAAACGAATGGAACACGCGAGCTTGCCCTCCTGATGGAACACGTTCACACGCTGTCTTGCTCCGTTCTTCAACTCAAACGAAAAGTCGATGTCGTTGCCCTCTGTAAGCAGCTTTTCCTGCTCCGCAGACAAAATAGACACGATAGTGCGGTGTACCACCTGAGCCGAAAGCTCCTGATACTTCTGAAGCTCGCCGTTTACTCTGATGACCGTCGGCGCGCCGACCGTCAAGTGAATATCCGAAGCGTTTCTCTCTCGTGCCTCCATTATAAATTCTTCAAATGTCATAACTAACTCCTTACTGCAAATCGGCGCAAAGCATCGCGGATAACAAAGCGACGCCCAAACCGCCCTTATCTTATTTTAAACTGTATCCCGCTTGCGGAGAAATACGCCTCGCCGCAGGTGTTCGCTATTCGCTGACTGACACGACCCAAAATATCCCGGTATGCAGCAAGCGGCGGGTCTGCCGGTCTTACGGAAAAGCCCGTTTCAAGCGAGATGACAATTACGCTGCCGTTGTTTTCCGAAACTTTTTCACAAAGCTTCACAACATCATCGATCACCCGCTTTTCGATTTTCTTTTTCATTTCTGCCGTAAGATCGCTTTCCTTAGTACACATCTCACGCATAATAAGCCTTGTATATGCCGAGATACTGTCAAAGATCACAAACTTATGATCCTTCACCTCATCGGCGGGTGTCGTCGTCTGCTTATGAACCACGTCCCACTCCACACCGTTTTTCTCCGTGCTGAACTTTATGCGGTTTGTGATATCGGGATTAAGCTCGTCGCCTACTCTCAAATAAAGCACATAATCAAACGGCGCGAAGTGCGTGATAGCAAAACGCGCTTTACCGCTTGATGCTCCGCCGGTGATCAAAATTGATTCTGCCATATTTCTTCCCTTTCTGCAAGATATCTTTCACTAATTATAATTATAGCACGTTTTTTTTCAATTGTAAAGGGGGTAAGGAATTTTTTTTGTATTTTCCGAGAAATCGCCGTTTGAACGGCTTTTTTCGGCGGCTCACCTCAACGAATACTCCAAAAAAACGCCCCCGCAAATATCCAGCCACCTGAAGCACATATCCTCATAAATTATGCAGCTGTGCGGCGAGCCTTCTTTGGGGATCGCCGCCGAACCGCAGTTCAAACAATGAACTCCGTCAACAAGCTCCGCCTTCGGAATATGCGTGTGTCCGTTTATCATAACCACGCCCTCGGACAGCGGCGGAAGGCTCTGCGGACCATAACGATGACCGTGCGTGAGGAACATCTCCGTACCGTCCGCATAAAGCAGCGCGTAATCCGCCAACACGGGAAAATCCAACACCATTTGATCAACCTCGGTATCACAATTCCCGCGAACGCAAACCACCTTATTCTTCAGCGGGTTCAGCAGCTTTATCACCTCTTTGGGCGCGTGACCCTCCGGGAGATCGTTGCGCGGTCCGTGGTACAGAATATCCCCCAAAAGGCAGAGCTTTTCGGGTTTTTCACGTTCATATACCGCCAACATTCTCTTACACCACAGCCCCGAGCCGTGTATATCCGAAACAAACATCAGTTTCATCTTTATCTCCTTATTTAAATAGATTTTCAAAATCTTGTC
>DILZ01000020.1:0-1740 GCA_002425305.1 Ruminococcaceae bacterium UBA5579 | reverse complement strand
CTCCGCACCGCTGGCGGAACCGGTCAGCCTACGCTTCGCTCCGGCTGACACTTTTTGAAAATCACTTGTCACCAATACCTTGCTGTGAGTTATTGCCAGCCTTTGCCGTACCGCCGCTATGTTGCTGTGAGTCGTTACGCGCCTGTTACTGTTCCCTTATGCGTTTAGCAGCACTGCATTATCAGCCACACATCATCAAATTTCCGCGCGGCAAGATCATCGCGGCGAATGTAATAATAAATCCGCCCGCCGTCTCCGAACATCAGTTCGAAGTCGCCATCCTCCACCATATCCAGCTGAAACAAAGGCAGCCAGTCCTGTGCCGACCACTGCTCCGCCTCCTGCCTGTCAAGCGGTGTAACATCGTCCCAACCGTCGCCGAGGTAATATCCGCGCGACACCAACTCGCACTCCGTTGTCATATTTCCCTGTATCGGATCCGCCCAGCCGAGCAGCTTTGATATCTCACCGTCCTCGTCGGCGCCGAGCCGCTCCCGCACCTCATCAAATTCGTCCCATCTTTCGGTCATCTCATTTTCGCGCTGAAGCATAAAATCCACGCCGTTTTGATAGGACTTCTCCGACGCTGCGGTTATCTTCAGCGCGGGCAGTCTAAAACACGCCTCCATATCATCGGGAAATTCGGCTGTGTGAAGCGCGTTCGCGTCCTCAAACCAATACACCCTTGCGCAGCCATTATCATCGGGATCATAACCCCACGCCATTGAGTTAAGCTCATAAAAAAACGACAGCACGCCCGTTTTCGGCAGCAGGTTTTCGGTATCATACCGCGATATTTCTTCCAGATCGAATTGCGCGATAAAGCTTAACGGACGATTTTTCACGCCCTCATAGCTCTCGCCCTCGAAATACGGCCACTTAAACCCGTCGGGAACGTCCGGTTTTCCGCCGAAGCGCGTACCGCCGCCCGCTTTTGGTCGCAAACCTCCTGTTTGCGACTCTGTTGCGGGCATCGCGGCATCCGTGCCGCCGAGCGTTTGTTCCGCCGCCCCGCCAATCGTCAGCCGAATCGAGTTTCTTGCCGTTTTGATAAGCTCCTTTTTAATATCGATCATATTATCCTCCCATCAGCCGCTGAGCAAGCTCCGTCAGGAACACTCCTCCGCACGCGCACACCGCCACCAAAAGCAGCCCGCGCTCGAAAAACGACATCACCACCGCCACGNNGGATAAATCCCGCCGCCGCGCTGAGCAGGCTGCCCGAGCTGTGGAACACTGCGGGTATCGTCATCGCGGCAAGCACGGCATACGGCACATAATACAAGAAATCCAGCACGAATTTGTTCTGTATCTTCTTGCGGAACGCGGCAAGCGGCAGCATTCTGACAAGATACGTCACCAGCGCCATCACCGCGACGCTCGCGAACAGATAACCCGCGTCATTCATCGGACGTCGCCTCCCTCCTCGGGAACAACAATGCCGCTGNNCGCCGCTGCCGCTGCCGCCGCTATCGTGCATATGATTATCGAGATACCGCCGGATATCGCGGGGAAGTTTGCAAGACAGCAGCTCAGCGCCGCTCCGAACAGCACCGTGAACAGCACGCCGCGGCTCTTTTTCGAGGGCGGGATTATAATAGCGAGGAACATTCCGTAAATGGCTATCCCAAGCGCGGATTTGACCGCCTCCGGCAGCACCGAGCCGAGAAACGCTCCTATAGCCGTACCGCCGCTCCAAAAGACGTATGGCAGCATTATCTCGCTTACGAACGTGACGAG
>DILZ01000131.1:19511-27525 GCA_002425305.1 Ruminococcaceae bacterium UBA5579 | reverse complement strand
GCGTCAACCATCGTGCACGAGCCGCCCATAGCTTTTGCGGCGGCGTAAACGGGTCGAATAGCCGCGTTATGCTCCATATCGCTCGTGACAAAATGGCAGCCCTTTTTGGCAACGCCTTTTATCGCGAAGTTCAGCGCGTGGGTGCAGTTCAATGTAAAAATAACGTTTTCGGGCTGCGCCCCGAAAAAATCCGCACATATCTCGCGGCTTTTGTATACCGCCTCGGCGGTTTTTATCGAGAATTCGTGTCCCGAGCGTCCGGGGTTTGCGCCGCAGACGCTCATAGCCNNCTTAGCCGTTTGCCACGTCCGATAGACCTCGCGCGGCTTTGGATATGTTGTCGCGGCGTTGTCAAGATATATCACAGGAAACTCCTATTGAACTCAGCAGAGCGCAAACCTCCGCCTTGTTCGCGTTTTTGTCGGTTATCCGAAGCATAAATCCGCAGCCCGCGCTGCCGAAGCTTCGCTCTACCAAACAGCGTATGCCGTGCCTCTGAAGGTGCCGCAGCGCCTTCTGCGCCGCAGTAAAGGATTTTATATTAACAGTTATCATAACTAACACTCCCAATAATTAATACGGGCGAATATCGCCCGTATTATTATATGCGGAGTTGGATTTATAGTGAATTTCCGTAAACCGAACAGACGGCGGTCTTTCATTTAGAGAACGCCGTCTGTTCGGTTTACTTAATCCGTTTTCTTTTCGTCGTCTTTTTGGATCGGCTTTTTGTCCTTTTCCGGCTCTTTATTCTCCTTTTTTATCGCCTTGTTTTCCCTTCGCTCTTTGGGAGTGATAAGCCGGCGCGAATTCATTACCTTTTTATTGTGCTCAATGCTCTTTTTGCGAATGCTCTCACGCAGAAAGAACACCTTAGGCACTTTCTTTTCCTTTTGGACATCTTCATTATTATCGATGGTTTCTTTTTCGGGTTCGGTATAAACATAATCCTTAGTGATATAGTCGACGTTCCCGACATACTGTAGGGTGCTTTGAGGCAGATTTCGCTTTTTCAGCCTGTTCTCCACATAGTCCTTGAACAGCATATAAAGCACCGCGCAAACGGGTACGCCGAGCAGCATTCCGGGTATTTTGAAAAAGCCGCCGCCGATAACGATAGCGATAAGCACCCAAACAGCGGGCAGTCCCGTGGAATCGCCCAAAATCCAGGGCGCGATAATGTTTCCGTCGATAGTCTGCAAAACGAGAACAATAACGAGGAACCAGATAGTCATAGACGGCGTATCGGAAAGCAGAAGCAGCAGACTGCACGGGACAGCACCGATGATAGGTCCGACAAACGGGATAAGGTTAAACAGGAACATAGTTGTGGAAATAAGCGGAGCGTATGGCATTCCGACTATCCGCAATACCAGGAACATAAGTACGCCTACCAAAAACGCCTCGATTATTTTTCCGATTATCGAGCCTAAGAACTTCTTGCTCGCCTCACGGCAGACATTGAGGATACGCTGCGATCTCTCGGGCTTAACAAAGGCAAACAACAGCTTTTTGCTTTGTCCGATAAACATCTCTTTTTTCGCGAGCAGATAAACCGCGATGGTAAGACCGATAAAGAAGTTTTTCATACCGTCCAGAACGGACATAATCCCCGCCGCGATGTTTCCCGCGAAGCCAACTACCTCGGAGGAATGGTTTTCCCAGATATTCGATAGGAGATTGTCCAAATCGTCGATAGGAGCGCCGATAACGTCCTTCAGTGCGGGCATCTTTTGTTCGACAAACGAGCGGATATGTTTTAAATAGCCTTCAAAGTTATCAAACAGCGTGATGATGTTCTGCGCAAGCTGAGGGATCACGAGAATTATCAGCAGAACCAAAACCGCCAGAACTATCAGCATAGTAAGCGTAAGGGCGAATACTCTCGCGCGGGTTCGCGCGGATCTCTTTTCCGAACGCGCCCATTTCCCGAACCAGCCGTTTTCCAGGTACATCATCAACGGATTGAGAATATACGCGCTGAAAATACCGATGATTATCGGTATGGCAACCGTTGTGATAAAAGACAGCCGTCTTGTCAGCTCATCGAAATTGAATATTGCCAAAATAGCAAGTGCGCTTGCGACAATAGTGAACATAGCGTATCTTGCAATGGTAAAGTATTTTTGATTACGTTCTATTTTCATTAGGATACCTCCGTCGGACTGTTGTCCGAAAGCATACGCAAAGCGTTTTCACCGAGGATAAGCTCTCGTTCGCGCGGGGAAAGCGGCAGCTTCATAAAACGCGCCAGATCCTCTTCGGCGTTCCACATAGGGTAGTCTGTACCCCACAACACGCGTTTTGCGCCGAATTTTTTGATGATATCCGCCGCGTGTTCGGGCGACATAGCATAAAGCGAGCTTGAGCAGTCCGTATATATCCGCGCGTCCTCGTTGTTTTTCAGATAGTCCGCGAATATCTCCGCGCCCTTGTCCCATATAGACCATCCCGCGAAATGCGCGCCGATAACGGTAAGCCCGGGGAAACGCCGCACTATATTAATAAGGCGTTCGGGCGATGATCGGTCCGTTCTTTTGTCGCCGCAGTGGAAAAGTATGGGCAGCCGCCCTTCCGCCGCCTCGTATATCGGAAACGCTCTTTCGTCATCGATGTTGAACTCCTGAAAATCGCTGTGCAGCTTTATTCCGCGCAGCCCCAGCGATATTATGCGTTCGATCTCGCCGGCAACATCACAAAGATCCGGGTGCAGCGTCCCAAATCCGATGAGCTTATCGGGAAATTTTGCAACGCTATCCGCTATGAAATTGTTTATCGAGGCGACCTGTTCAGGTATCGTCGCAACGGATTGCACAATAAATCTGTCCACGCCGGCTTTCCCGCCCTTTTGAAGAAGCTCGTCAACGGTGCCGGCGCTGTCCATTGGCATACCGTCGTAAAATGCGCTTATTCCCGCCGAAGCCTTCTCTGCTATCTTATCGGGGAAAATATGCGCGTGCGCGTCGATTATCATAACACACCTCAAAAACATATCTTATAAATACTATTATATACCAATATTACCCGCTTGTCAATATAAAAATGCGCGGGTCTTCGTGAATATGCGAGGACCCGCGCGTTATTTAGCGTTGTAAACCGTCGGCACAATGCTTATGCCACGGAAAATCCCTTTATGAAGCTTACGATCATTATAGCCGAAAAAACAGCCCCGGGGATAAATACCGCGCCGCCCACGATTATGGTGATAAGCGCGTTTTTGTCGATAGCGGACTTTCGCGGCTTGCAGTAAAGCAGCGTTATCTCCTTTTCGGGAACGTAAAGCCTTTTTTTCATCACCATCTCGCACGGGAACATATTCGGTACGTTCTCGCCGTCGATCTTGTAGATTGCCACCGGAAACCGCAAATTCTCATCGATCTCAGTGAAAACGCCGCGGCGGCGCTTTGAAAAAGCCAGAAGCGCCAGACACACCGCAAAAAATCCGCCGATAAGTACGATAAGAGCGCCGACGATCATCAGCGTAAAGACCCCTATCTGAAAGAGCGAAAATCCCATAAACAGCAGTATCACCGCTATCAGCACATATCCGACAAGAAATTCCATATTATCGCCCTCCGATCAAAGACGGATAACCTCGTCCGCAAGACTGTTACATTCGTCGTAGTCGTGCGTGACAAACACCACTGTTTTTCCGGCGGTCATCTCCTTGAAGTATCGCATAACGTTATGCTTTGTGTCCGAATCCAGCCCTTTGAACGGCTCGTCGGCGAACAGAATGTCGTATTCGGACAGCAAGGCACGCAGCAGAGCCACGCGCCGCTTCATTCCGCCCGAAAGCTCGCGCACGGGCTTTTTTTCGCAGCCCTCAAGACCCACCGCCGCAAGCTCTTCGGCGATCCGCGCTTCGGGAAGCCTTTTTCCCGTTACAAGTCGAATGTTCGCACTTGCCGTCAAATTTTCGCAAAGTCGGTTTTCCTGAAAGACCGCGCTGATTTTTCCCTCGCGGACTACCTCGCCGCCGTCGGGCGGGAGAAGCCCCATAAGAATGTTCAGCAGCGTCGTTTTGCCGCCGCCCGACCGCCCAAGAACGGCAGTCGTCTTTCCGGCGGCAAATTCGTGCGAAAAGTTCTCGAGAACAACATTTTCGCCGAATTTTTTGCGGATATTCACAGCCTTCAGCACAAGATCACCTCACATCATCACAGGCTCAAAGCCGCTCCACGCGCCTGCGCAGCAGGTCGACAAGCAGCATAAAGAGCTTTTCGCAGAGAAAGCTCAACAGTATCACCACGGCGGTCCACGCGAACAGATCGGCCGTTTCAAGGTAGACCTTGGATTGATACAGTTTTTCGCCGATAGAGCCGTTCGGTATGCCTATGACCTCCGCCGCCACGCCCGATTTCCAGCAAAGCCCTATCGCCAGCCGCGACGCGGAGCGAAAATACGGCNNCGCACGACAGATACACTCCGACAAACCTCCGCCACGGAGGGATTCGGAAAACCCTTGCCATTTCGGAGAGCTTCGGGTCGAGCTGCTCCATACCTTCCAGCATATTTGAGCAGACTATCGGTACGCAGATGAGAAATGACACCAGCACGGACAGGTTCTTTGAGCCTATCCATATAAGCGCGAGTATCGTGAACGACGCTACGGGAATAGATTTCACAGCGGAGATAAGCGGCGAAAACAGCGCTTTCACGAGCTTTACCCTCGCGGAAACAAGCGCTAATATCGTTCCCGCAGCAAGCCCCAAAGCAAAGCCCAGCAGCACTCTTCCCGCCGAGAACATCACGCTGCGCCAAAACTCCCCGACCGAAACAAGCTCGAAAAGCCGCTTTGCCGCGTCGACGGGCGACACTAGGATTATATTGCTGTTCAGCTTTAAGGCCAACAGCTCCCATACCAAAAGCCAGAACACGACTGCTCCGACAGTTATCGCGGCTTTTTTCAGCTTGTTCATTTACTCACCTCGTTTGAAAAAGCGATTTTCGTGCGGTTTTCTCTAATGCCGGCAGAAAAAAGCTCCGGAAATTTGAAAAGCTCCCCGTCCGTGCGGGGGAAGGGGAGCTTGACAGTTGACGGTTTATAATTACTCTGCCGTATAGTAGAAGCTGTCGTCGGGCAGCTTGCCGCCGACCGCCTTTGGGTCGTTGTCGAACAGCACCTTAAGGTAGCCCGAAAGCTTGTTTTTCATTTCGGAGCCGGTGATGCAGACGATGTTGCAGTTTGGGATCGCCTTCTTTGCCACAGCGGCGGGAACTATATCGTATTTTTCAATAAGAGCCGCCGCTTCGTCAACGTTGTTGTTGACAAAATCAACGGATTGACCGTAATGCTTCAGGAAATTGTTTAATTCCCCGGGCATCGTCTCCGCAAATTCGCTGCGAACTATTGCCACGCCCGTGATAAGCGAGCTGTCCACGCCGAGAGCGTCCCATTCCTTGTTAAGGTCAAGCACCACTTTAACGGCGTCGTTCTTTGTCTGAGCGGTGGTAACAAACGGCTGCGGCAGCATTGCTACGCAGTTTTCACCCTTGAGCATAGCCTCCAGACACTCCGCGTGCTCGCTTTTCCATTCTATTGTAACGTCCTTTGCGGGATCGATACCGTTGTTTTCGAGGATAAAGTTAAGCGCGTATTCGGGCGTTGAGCCTTTTCCCGCAGAGTATATCGTTTTGCCCTTGAGGTCGGAAACGCTCTTTACCGTTTCGCCCCTTTCGCAGATATAGAGAACGCCCAGTGTATTTATCGCTATCGCCTTGACCTTGCCCTCTGTCTTGTTGCAGAGAACGCTTGCGAGGTTCGCGGGAACGCAGAATATATCGGCGTCGCCCTTTGCCACCATAGGGGCTATCTCATCGGGAGCGGCTTTTATCTCCAGCTTGTAGTCAAGCCCGCTGTTGCCCTCGTCCACCATCTTTGTAAGTCCCATAGCCGTCGGACCTTTAAGAGCCACGATCCTTATCTCCGCCTTGTTCGGTTCGGTGTGATCGGGAATGCTGCTGTCGGGCGCGGAGCTTTCGGGAACACTGCTTTCGGGAACGGAAGCAGCTGTGCTTTCATTGCTCACCGCCGAGCTTACCGTGTTCGCGGAGCTTTCTTCGTTTGCCGAACCGCTTGAATTGCCGCCGCCGTTGCAGCCTGTGAATGACAGAGCGCACAAAGCCGCAGCCAGCACGCTTGAAATAAATTTTTTGAATTTCATAATAAATTATCCCTCTTTCGTTGTTTTGTCCGTCTGTTTTGAATAGACGGCCTTTGATGTAACGCCCGGCAGTCTGCCCAGCTTTCCCGACAAAGCCGATATCTTGTCCGCAGGAGCGTCCACGACGACGCTTATAATGTTCAGAGCGCGTTCGCGGTAGGGAAGCCCCATACGGCTTAGGATAAATCTGCCGTATTCGTGCAGCAGACCGTTCACCTCGGGGACTATTTCCTCGTTGTCGATTATCATCGAGATTATCGCTACTCTGTTTTCCATAAGCATCGTCCTCATCCGGCGCATTTCTTTTGCCGTCTATCCGGCGTTATCAACAAAAAATGCGCCCCGAAAGACGCACAAATATATTATGCGGAAATGTCCGCACCATTATACCTGTATTGTGTCTTTCGGCTCAATAAAATTTTGCCGTCAGCTTGCCGCTCGAAACGCAGTGTTCCGAGCGTATGGCGGGGTTCGTTCCATCGGAAGACCTAAGGTTCGGTTTCCCCCGACCAATACCATTATATCCCTATATTCGTGATTTGTCAAGAGTTTTTGAAAAAAAGCACAAATTAATGTCAAAAAAAACAAGAAATTTATATAAAATTCGCCTATTTTTTGACAAATAGCCCTTTACAAATCGGTTTTTTTGTATTATAATATAAAGTAGAGAAAAATATATGGAATTTCGGCTTTTGCCGACCGAATAATTGAGGAAAAATATGGAAAATACGAGGAGAATGAAATTGCAGCCGCAAGACCGTGATTTTCACAGCGGCGCTGTGAAGTTGGAAGAACGAATCGATAACGCTGTCGAAAGTACATATTCGAGCGGCGGACAGATTGTTAAGGAGCGCGAAAAGGCTCAAAAGAAAGACAAACGCGTATATGAAGCGGTAAAACGCGCCTTTGACGTTATAGGGTCGGCGATCGGACTGCTTGTGTTGCTGCCCGTATTCGCGCTGATATCGGTGGTGATATGGGCGGGACATACGGGAAAACATGTTATATACAAGCAGCGGCGAATAGGCAGGGGCGGCAAGGAGATATACATATATAAATTCCGCTCGATGGTCGATAACGCAGATGATGTCGAAAAGTGGCTGAATCCGAAGCAGCTTCGTCAGTACTACTCCGAATTTAAGGTGGAGGACGACCCGCGCGTCACAAAAATCGGAAAATTTTTGCGCAGAACGGGTTTGGACGAGCTTCCGCAAATACTGAATATTCTGAGGGGCGAGTTGAGTATTGTAGGTCCGCGCCCGATCCAGGAATCGGAGCTTAAGTTTTACGGCGACAGCAAGGATACGCTTCTGTCGGTGCGCCCGGGACTTACCGGATATTGGCAGGTTTACTGCGGCGACGGCGTCAGCTATAAAAACGGTGAGCGTCAGAGAATGGAGCTTAATTACATAGAAAATCGCAGTCTGTGGTGGGATATAAAGATATGCTTCGCGACGTTCGGCGCGCTGATAAGAAAGGCGAAACGCGGACAGTAAAGGAATTGATAATCTATAATGGAGAATTGATAATTGCCTATTGATTACGGTTCTCCATTTGTTATAGGTAAATTATTATTATGAAAAAGGTTCTTATGATAGCGTCGGAAAGCTCGCATTTCCGCAACTTCCACGTTCCTTATATCGAGCGTCTGCTGGAACGCGGCGCTGAGGTGCATACTGCGGCGAACGGAGTTTTCGAGCACGACGGGGTAGTTCATACGACGCTGAAATTCAGAAAAAAGATAACCTCTCCCGCGAATGTCGGGGTAATATTCAAGCTCGCTTCGCTGATACGGAGAGAGCGCTTTGACGCGGTGTACACAAATTCGACGCTGGCGGGCATCGCCT
>DILZ01000131.1:6694-19504 GCA_002425305.1 Ruminococcaceae bacterium UBA5579 | reverse complement strand
GGAGTGAAAAGCGCAAAACGCCGCCATATTTGCCACGGTTATTTGTTCAATGACGACGGCTCGAAGCGCAGCCGCGTGTATCTTATGTGCGAAAAGCTGGTGAGAAAGCGTACCGACCTTCTTGCCGTTATGAATAACGACGATATCAAAATAGCGAAAAAATATTCGCTTGGCAGAGAGATAGTTTTTTTGAACGGAATGGGGCTTGACGCGAACAAGTTCCCCGCGCTTTCGGCGGAAGAAACGTCGGTTCAGCGCGAGCGGCTCGGAGCGGCGGACGGAGATGTGCTTTTCCTGTGCGTCGGGGAGTTTTCGGCAAGAAAAAACCAATCTGCGATAATCGAGGCGTTCGCGAAGCTGAAAAGAACGGACTGCAAGCTGGTTTTTGCGGGCGAGGGCGAGCTGTTTGAGAAATGCAAAGCGCAAGCCCGAGAGCTCGGTGTTGAGGATAAAACGGTGTTCCTCGGGCATTGCGGCAACGTAAATCTGCTGTACCGCGCCTGTGACTGTCTTATTTCGGCAAGCCGTTTTGAGGGGCTGCCTTTTAATGTGATGGAGGCGCTTTACTGCGGTGAAGATGTGATCGTGAGCGATGTTAAGGGCAACAACGACCTGTCTGCGGGCGAGGGGTGTGTTTATCCTTACGGCGACACGGAGCGTCTGGCGGCTCTTATGGAGAACGNNGCGCCAATCGTTCGCGCTCACTTCCGGAACGGTATTTGCTGGAAAATGTTTTGGACGAGAATTTCAAGCTGCTGAAATATGACGAGCTGTGATCGGTCGGGCGTATTTGGATTTAACGCGATATCTTATATTGATATTTGCGTGGAGAAGATATGTCATATTTTTTAATTGTTATTATCAACAAATTGAGTGTTGAAAAATTGTGTAAATGTAATATAATTTCAACAAATATCCGATAAATCGGTATAAAACAAAAAAAAACACTTGACTAATTAAAGAACGTGTGATATAATTACAAGTGTTGAAAGAGGAAAGTCTATCGACGCAATGTCTTTTCTCATCTTGATGAATATGGGCTTAGGTGGGAAACGATGTTTGTATACATATTAAATATTGTTTTGGTTTGTATTTATGCGTTCTTTCTTCTCAGAGGAGAGCAAAACAGCTTTAAAAAGAATGTTTTTGTGATCCTGTGCTTCTGCCAATGCTTGCTGATAGCTGCGGTTCGGTTTAATATCGGGATCGACTATCAGATGTATCTGATAGGCTTTGAGAAGATGGCTAAAAGCGGATTCTCAAGCTTGAGCTATGAGGATTGGGAGATAGGCTACATTCTTCTCAACAAAATTATAGGACTGATCACAAAGGACGTCGGGTTATTCTTATTTGTTACTTCGGCGTTGTCATTAGTGGGTACGTTCTATATGATATGGCGGTTTTCAAAAAATCCGTTTATGTCTGTGTTCTTGTTCTTGAATACATATTTATTCTATCTGGACTTGAACTATATACGGCAGGGCATAGCGATGTCGATAATGTGCTTTGCGTATGGCTTTTTACAGGACAGAAAGCTGTGGAAGTTCCTGTTGCTGTGCGCTGTGGCGGCGACGTTCCATTTGCCGGTGATTTATTTGATACCCGTCTACTTCATTACATTTATAAGGCTGAATTTGAAAACAATGCCGATTTACGCGGCGGGAATAATCGTTTATTTTGCTGTTTCGGATATGGTGCTGAAGGTTCTGCTTTCGCATTTCCACACCGAATATGCACAATCGCGGTTCATTAAGTACGGGATATCGTCCTATTATGTTATCGTGCCGCTTGTGTTGTGTGTCGCAATGATAGCGTTGGTTTTCTATTTTAAATTCGAGCTGCCAAAGCATATGAATGTGCTGGTTCATCTTACTTTGATGATGGGCTTCTGGCAGATAGTTATGACAAAACACGCTTTGTTTGAGCGGTTTTCATATTACACAATGCCATTCCTGCTGATTGCAGTACCCGAGGCGATATGTCTTTTCAAGGACAAGTTCTCGGAGAGGAGCAGAGAGGCTCTTGCAAACAAGTTCGCCGATGACCCGGAGGGCTTGCAGGCTGCGGAGCTTAAAGCGGAAAAGAAACTGAAAATGATCGTGTTAGCAGTAAACGCGGCAGTTTTGCTTATGGTATTTGCGTATAATATGTTGGGTCTGATCGATCCGAAAGATGGCGCACACGGTGTCTTGCCTTACAGGACGGTGTACGATATTGATTTGCCGAACATAGACGGCTGGTTCAAGCGTTAAATATTGGCATTTCGCCTTTATTTATATATAAACTCAAAAAAAACATATGGAGGAAATAATCATGAAAAAGAAAGTTCTTTCCGCTGTACTTGCTTGTGCAGCAACAATGGCACTTACAACTTGTGCATTTGCAGATGCTCCTGCAACTACTGTTGGTGACTCCGAGAAGCCCGGTGATTCTGACAAGACCATCGTAGCTACTGTTGATCTTGGTGAGATTACCGCTGAGGGTCTTGAAGGCGATGCTCTTACTGCGAAGCTGTTCACCGGCGAAGCTGAGGGCAAAACTTGGGACGATGTAAAGAGCATTACATTTGCTTCTACCGATGGTACATTTGGTGTTGGCTTTAAGGTAAAGGCAGGCGCTGTTGAGGGCAATGCTGATGCTGTTTGGTTCCAGATGGGCAAAGACGAGCTGGCTAAGGATGACGATATTCCCGAGGCAGAAAAGTGGACTCTTGACGAGGCTACTGTTAAGGCTGCTGTAGATGGTGGTTCTTACCTCAAGCTTTCGAGTAAGGACGGTGCTACTGTTACCGCTACTGTTACTCTTAAGGAGAAGGCAGCTAACACCGGTATCGCTCTCGCAATCGCTCCTGCTGGTCTCGCTGTTGCATTCGTAACTGTTGCAGCTGTAATGTCCAAGAAGAAGGGCTAATCCCTAAGAATCGTAAGTCGATTCAATAAGCATTAAATGCATACGGCGTGGTGCAAAAGCTCCACGCCGTTTTTTTATCAGGCATTGAACAATTATAAACCACCCGCATATCGGCGGGGAAGCAGCACGTTATGTAGGGTTATATACTGCCGCAGGCAGCGCGCTGCACTAGACAAAAGACGGAAGGTGATTATTATGTACGAATTACATCGGGTCGGCGACAGGACTTATTACATCGACTGTCCTGCGAAAATAGGAATTTTCCTCGCGAATGATACGGACGCTTATCTGATAGACAGCGGCAATGATAAGGACGCGGCAAAGAAGGTCCGCAAGATACTTGATGAGAATAATTGGCGGCTCGCCGCGATATTGAACACACATTCCAATGCCGACCACATTGGCGGTAATCAGTATTTGCAGCAGCAGACGGGCTGCAAGGTGTTCGCGGGAGGAATCGAGAAAGCCTTTACGGAATATCCGATCTTAGAGCCATCGTTCTTGTACGGCGGATTTCCGTGCAAGGAGCTGTGCCACAAATTTTTGCTCGCGAAGCCGAGCGAGGTCACGGACTTTTCGGACGTAGGTTTCCCGAAGGAAATAGAGATCATTCCGCTGAAAGGTCATTTTTTTGATATGGTCGGGTTTCGTACTCCGGACGGTGTTGTGTTTCTCGCGGATTGCTTGTCGAGCAGAGAAACGCTTGATAAATACCGTATCGGATTTATTTACGACGTCGCGGAATATCTGAAAACGCTGGAATTTGTCAAGACTATCGAGGCGAAAATGTTCGTTCCGTCACACGCGCCCGCAACGGACGATATTTCGGAGCTTGCGGACTATAATATTAAAGTCGTAAACGAGGTTGCCGAAAAAATAATCGAAACCTGCGCGGAGCCGATATGCTTTGAGGATATTCTGCGGCAACTGTTTAACGATTACGGATTGAAAATGAATTTCGAGCAGTATGTTCTGGTCGGCAGCACCGTGCGCTCGTATCTATCGTGGCTGTACGACACGGGCAGACTTGCCGCTGAATTTGAGGGCAACGTTATGCTCTGGAGGAAAATCTGACGATATTTTACAAGAAATCCCCGTTCCGATAATGATAGAATAATAAAGGGCGATAAAATGAAAAAGGAAGTGCGGACAGTCTGCTTTGATGATTTTTTAAAGCTTGAGGCATTGAGATTTGAGGGCGTTTCACAGACGTTTCCAAATCACTTTCACGACTATTATGTGATAGGACTTGTTATGCGCGGCACAAGGGAGATGGCCTGTAAAAACCGTTCGATAATGATACGCGGCGGAGATGTTCTCCTTTTAGAACCCGCCGACAACCACGGGTGCGTTCAGGCGGACGGCGGCGCGTTTGATTATATTGCGCTGAATATTCCCGAAGCTGTTATGAGAAAGCTCGCGGAGGAGATCACGGGCGAGAGCGTTAAACCCGCCTTTTCCAAGAACGCGGTATGTGATACGGAGCTAGGCGGGCTTATCCAAAGACTACATTCTCTGATGTTTGAGGGCAGCAGTGAGTTTGAAAGGGAAGAGGCGCTGTTGCTGCTGATCTCATATGTTCTTGAGAATTACGGTCAGCCTTTCTTGCGAACGGTCTCGCCGAACGGCGAAGATGTGGAGCGGGTGTGCAGGTTTATGGACGAGCATTACGGAGAACATATCGTACTTGACGAGCTTTGCCGCGTCGGGAGAATGAGCAGATCGACCTTGCTGAGGTCGTTCGCAAAGTACAGGGGCATAACGCCGTACCGTTACTTGCAGTCGGTGCGTATCAACCGCGCAAAGGAGCTGTTGGAGCAAGGCTCTACGCNNCGCGACAGGCTTCTCGGATCAAAGTCATTTAACAAACGCGTTCCATACCTTTTTCGGATTGTCCCCCGCCGCATACGGCAAAATTTTTGAAATAGGGGGACGAAAAAATGAACCAAAAATGTGTGATGATAATTGACGAGGATCTGCCTCTCGGGGAGATAGCGAATGCCTCCGCCATTCTCGGGATAACGCTTGGCGGGAAGCTGCCGGAGGCTGTGGGGGAGAGCGTGCGGGACGGCGCGGGAAATATGCACGCCGGTGTGATAAAGATACCCGTACCTATTTTGAAAGCTGACCGCGAAGCTATAGGAAAGCTGCGGCTTCGTCTGTACGAGCGGCAGTTCGGCGATCTGACTGCGGTGGACTTCACAGACCTTGCTCAAAGCTGCAAAACCTACGATGAGTTTATCGACAAGATGTCCTATGCGTCTGAGTTGAATTACATAGGGCTTGCGATCTGCGGCGACAGCCGGAAAATCAATAAGCTTACGGGAAATCTTCCTTTGATGAAATAAATTCTAATTCAAAACCTCCTTTGGTCTTGATTTACCAAAGGAGGTCTTTTTATATGTCTGTTTTTATTGCTCCGTTTATGTGCGGTCGTTATACGGTCGCCTCATTTTTACAGAACTTCCTTTTATAGTTATCCATACACTGCTGAATTATCTCTACCGCTTCTATTGCGCCGCCCACGTCGTCCACCACGGTCTCCTTTCCCTCAAGAGTCTTGTACACCTTGAAGAAATGCTGCACCTCCTCGAAAATGTGCTTCGGCAGCTCGGAAACGTCGGTGTAACCCATATAAGTGGGGTCGCTGTACGGAATGGCGATTATCTTCTCGTCGTTCATACCGCCGTCCGTCATTTTCAGCACTCCGATAGGATAGCATCGCACAAGTGTAAGCGGCGCGATAGCCTCCGAGCAGAGCACAAGAACGTCGAGAGGGTCCTTGTCGTCGCCGTAGGTGCGCGGTATAAAACCGTAGTTCATCGGATAGTATGTAGCAGTGAAAAGTATTCTGTCAAGCAGCAGCATTCCCGTTTCCTTGTCAAGCTCGTATTTCTTGTTGCTGCCTTTGGATATCTCTATGACGGAAATAAAATCGGTAGGATATATCCTTTCGGGCTTTATGTCATGCCATATATTCATTAAAAAGCTCCTCCTTTTTGTCGCGTATAGTTCAATGATAATATTATACAATTTATCCGCAAAAAAGTCAAGCGTGAGCTTAGGCTCTGCCAAAGACCGCCTTGACCGTGATAAATTCTCCGTCCAGTTCAGCGAAGACCTCTCCGTTCATTTTGTGCATAAGCTGTCTGCAAATATACAGACCAAGACCGCTGCCGTTGATGTTTTCGGCGTTCGCGCCGCGCCAGAAGCTCTCGAAAATATGCGGCAGATCGGACTTTTCAAGCGTGCAGCCGCTGTTCCTCACGGCTATCAGAACGCCCTCGTCCTCCTCGGGGAACAGCATCTCGATCTTCTTTCCGTCGCCGTATTTCAGCGCGTTTTCGATCACGTTCTGCATTACCTCGATACTTCTGTCAAGGTCGCCGAAAAGCAGACAGTTGCGGTATTCTCCGACAACAAACTCCGTTTTAACAAGAGCCAGCTTTTCGATATAATAAGCCGAAACGCTTTGTACCAATTCCGAAAGATAAAACTCGCCGTTATCCACGTCAAGGCTGAGGAAATCCTCGCGCGAAGCGGTTATTATCCGCGAAACATAGCCCTCTATCTCGTCCGCTTTATCGTTGATATTTTCGGCTATCTCGCGCTGCTTTTCCGCGTCGGGATACAGATTTTTCGACAGCGCCGCCGAGTATAATTTGATAGCGGAAAGCGGCGTTTTGATATCGTGCGAAAGCGATATCAAAAGCGTTTTCTTTTCCTTTTGCAGCTCCAGCTCGCGCTGCTTTTGCTGTTCAAGGTTCTCGCGGAGGAGATCGACGCCCCACAGAAATTTTCCGAAAAAGCGGCTTTTGCTTTCCTTTACGGGAGCGGTGAGATTGCCCTTGGAAAGCTCGTAAGGAACGTTTGTCAGCCGCTCGAACGGGCGCAGAATTTTTCCGCGCACATAAAACAAGATCCCGAAAACCGCCGCAGTCATCACCGCTAATATCACGTTTACCGCAATGACGATCAATGTGTTTGACGAATTATGATCCGCAGTGTAATCAAATCTGTAAAGCTTGCCGTTTATTTCCCGTATTGAATAGTCGCTGTCAAAATCGTAAAAATCTCCGCCGTATACCGCGATATTATAAACAAATTCGCATTGGGACAAATCAACGCTTTCAAGCCCACGCTCCTCTATCTCGAGCGCGAGTCTGTTTATTTCAACACGGTGCGGTCTGCTGTTTTCGGGGGCGCTTAAATTTCTTAAAAACAAATTCGCCGAAATAAAAAGAATTGCCGAAAACGCAATTACCGCCGCTGTCATCTTTCTCCACGCGCTCATACGAATTTATACCCTACTCCCCAGACCGTCAGTATTCTTTGCGGGCTTTTCGGGTCTTTCTCGATTTTTTCGCGCAGCCGTTTTATGTGAACGGTGAGCGTCTGCTGCTCGGAATCGCTGTCGCTGCCCCATATCGTATTGAAGATGTACTCCTTTGAGAGCGTCCGCCCCTTGTTCTCGATAAGGAGCAAAAGCAGCTCGAATTCCTTTGCGGTCATTTCAAGCGGCTTGTTCAGGAACACCGTTCGGTCGGCTTTGTTTATGCGGATATCTCCGTCGATAAGCTCGTCAAGTGAGTATCGGCGCTTGAATATCCCGCGTATTTTCGCAAGCATAATGTCGATGTCATACGGCTTTTCGATATAGTCGTCCGCGCCCAGATCCAATCCAAGCAGCTTGTCGTCCTTGCCGGTCTTCGCGCTGACTATCAGAACGGGAGTATTGCTTTGGGCGCGTATTTTTTCGAGAATATAAAACCCGTCCTTATCGGGCAGCATAAGATCAAGCACGACAAGCCTTGCGCCGTATCCTTGATACAGCAGCAATGCTTTCTCCGCGTTTTCGGCAGCGGACACCGTGTAGTTTTCCGCACGAAGAAAATCACACAGCACCTCTGCCAATTCCTTGTTATCCTCAACAATTAAGATGTCGATCAACGTATCTCCTCCAAAACTAATAACTAACCACTATTCTCTAAAAACTATTTACCAGCCCATTTCCATAAGCCAGCCGTTAAGAGCGCGTTCGCGGTCACGGAGCTTTGAGCTGTCATACCTGTCTAAATTATACTCTCCTTTTATGTTCCCGTCAACTATATATAAAATTCTTGTGCATTTTGCCGCGACCTTTACGTCGTGAGTTACAAGCATTATCGTTGTGCCTTCGGCGTTGAGCTTAGCAAGCTCCTCCATTACCTCGTCGGAGGACGTGCGGTTGAGCGCGCCCGTCGGCTCGTCGGCAAATATCATTTTCGGCTTGTTTATCATACTTCGGCAAATGCACGCGCGCTGCAATTGACCGCCCGACACCTCGTTGATGTCGTTGTCCGCAACGTCGATTATCCCGAGCTTTCTCATCAGCGTGTGACCGCGTTGGACAGTTTCGCGGCGCGTTTCCTTTATCTTGTCGGACTGGCACGCGGGCAGAATTATATTATCAAGCACCGAAAGATTTTTCAGCATATACATCTGCTGGAAAATAAAGCCCATCTCGTCAAGCCGAAGTTCCGCAAGCTCCTTTTGGTTCATTTTTGCGATATTCCGCCCGTTGAAGCTCACCTCGCCCGCAGTGATGTTGTCCATTCCCGAAACCGCGTACAACAGCGTTGATTTTCCCGAGCCGGACGGTCCCATTACCGCCACCATTTCGCCATCGGAAACGCTGAAATCCACGTTCCGGAGGACGTTGTTCTGCCGCTTGTTAGTCACATAAGTTTTGCAAAGGTCTTTGACCTCTAATATATTAGTCATAAGTACGATCCCCTTTCTGTTCTCTGCCCCGCGCAGCAGGGCAGAGAACAAAGCAATAATTTATTCGTTGTTCGATATCTGCGAGGAAGATATTTTCCTCAGCCCCTGCGCCGAAATGAATGCCGCGAGAGCCGTAACTCCGAGCACTATCAGCGGATAAGTCACATAAACCTCCAGCGCGCGTATATCATATTCAATGCTGTATGCGCCCATCATTCTGAACACCGGAGTGATTATCACCGAGGACAGCGGCGTGGAAACAAGTGCGCCCACAAGCACCGAAACCAGCAGCACTATCCCTATCCTTAAAGTCTGCCACAATATCAGCGAATTATTTTTAAACCCTATCGCTTTCAGCAGCGCGATCTCGCTCTTTTCCTTGGTGATGAAGCTCTTTACCATAAGCACCGCCACAAGCGCGTTTATCCCGAGGATTATGCTTAAAATAAGCACTTTCATACTGCCGAGTTGTCCCGCAACGTCGCCTGTCATATAGCTGATATAATCTCCGCAAGTGTAAGTTTTCGCGTCGGGATAGAGCTTTTCGAGCAGTGCCTTTCGCTGCGCAAGAGCGGCTTTGTCGGGGTTATCCTTGTAGTTCACCTGAACTCCGAAGCAGCCCGCCGCAAATTTATAATCAAGATCCGCGTCCTGATGAAAACGCACGCCCTCGCCCAAATTATTCATACTCTGATATATTGCGGTGACAGTGTATGTCCTTGTATCTTCTCCGAGCTTAATCTCCACATCGTCCCCGATCTCCGCGCCGATCTGATCTGCGGTCAAATATGTCAGCGCGACCTCGTGGACGTTCTGCGGCGGCGTTCCCTCCAGATAAGTATACATATCCGTCGTCACTCCGCCTATACCTTGGAACGTGATCGAATTTGTGCGCTTATCGCCTTTTTTGATATTTGAGCGGAACATTATCTCCTGGAAAACGTCAACCTCTATTCCGTTTTCGGCGAACATCTCCCGTATCTCGGAAAACTGCCGCTCCACTTTAGCTTTATTATCATCGTTAGGGTTAAATATCTGCTCCTGCGAGATAACGTGATCGCTATTTGCCATATTGAATATAACTATCAGCTTGTCGGAGCGCAGGGTGTTCATTGTGTTCGTGGGTATAATTACAAGCAGCGTTCCGAGAATAAAAATTATTATCATTGAAATATAGCTTTTAATTCCGCTGAAAATATCGTTCAGTGCCATAAAGGACACCGTTGGCATATGCGATTTTCCGAGCCGCAAAATTCCCTTTTTCTTGTATCGCTCGCCCGTTTCGCCGCTGTGTATCGCGTCTATCGGTGAGAATTTGCGTATCTTCCGCGTGCAGAGATAGCTGAACAATACCACGACCGCGCCCGCAAGAATTGCCGCGCCGATATTTATCAGAAAATTATCCTCGCCCGAAATGATTATTTTCTCCGTTACCCCGTTCATCATCATTCGGCCGAACGGAAAGCTAATCCCCAGACCGACCGCTGTTCCGAAAACGGCGATAGCGAAATATTTCGCAATATACAGCCCGCGAATAGTGAAGTTTTTAATGCCGATGGCTTTCATAACGCCGATCTCGCGGAACTCTTCGGTTATCGTGAAGTTGATGATAAACCGCAGAATAGCCATTGAGATAAGTATCAGGCAAACGCTCACCACAAGCAAAATCGCTGCCATAAGTATATCCATAAGATACATCATCTTACACATCGAACCATCTACCGACATAATGGTGTTCATTCCCAGCGCGTTGAATTTATTGAGGTAATCGGTATCGTCAGTGTGAACTTCGACCGCGCTGCAAACGGATGAGCCCTCGCCGCTGAACAGCTCCGCGTCGTTTTCGCTGACGAGAAATCTTGTCATCCCGACCATTGCCGTTCCGAAAAGGGCGTCCTTTGAATACCCTTTTATCGTGAACTCCTTTTCGAACCCGTTCTGGCTTATAAATATTTTTCCGCCCTCGTGAAAATCGTTGCCCGTCGAGCGGAATATAAAGTTGGAAACGTATATCTCGCCGTCGTTGATATGTGTGATCTCCTTGTTGTTTTTGTCGAAGATCTTTATGCCGCCAAGCGTCGACAACGTAAGCGTGTTTGAATATTCCAGCTTTTCACCCTCGACAAGAACGTTTTTAGAATCGATCTGAATCAGCTGCGCCGCGTAATAGTCGTAATCGTTCTCCGCGGCGAACTCCTCGAACCGCTCCATATCCGCGGCGTTCGTTGTGGCGAACCAGTAATCGGGTACGCCCGCCTTTTCAAAAAAATTGTCCAGCGCACCGTTCACCGTTATAAGATTGTTCGCGCTGCTCGCTATAAATGTCGCTGCCAAGATCACAAAGATCAGCAGGATAACGTTCATAGTCCTTTTGCGCTTCAGGTCTTTTTTCAGTATTCGTAAGTACATTCTGCCGTTCCTCCTTTTTGTGATCTCATTATAGCACGGAAATTATTAAATAATCCTTAACTCCGTAAGAGTTTTTTGCAAATTGCCAATGTTCCGTTTTGCTGCCCGTGTTTTTGTGAAAAACAAACAAAAAAAGCTGTTATTTTTAAATTGTTATTGACTTTTTGTGGTAAAAATGATAAAATATTAGTGAAAAAACTTTTAGGGTCAATATGCCTAAAAGATCACATCGCGCAAGACCTAAGCGAAATCTTTCACTGAAAGGAATTATGGTTTATGAACTCTCGAATAGGAAGAAAGCTGCTTTTTGCTATTATAATATGTATCGTGTTTACGGTGGGGATCGTGAACACCTTCACGATCTTTCGTTCCACCTCTCACACAAACACGCTTATGCTGTCGCAGGCCCGCACGGGTATGAACGTTTTGATAAACGGAATTGAGAGCAAGAAAGTAAATTTTGACGACACGATCGACGTAATAAATCTGGCGCTGGGTCAGAACGAGGGAAGCGACCTTGACGCGCTCTGGGAAAAGCAAAAAAGCACGGAAAGCGATTTCTGCGCGCTTTTCGGTCCAACGGGAGAAGCGTTCTGGACAAGCGATAATTACAACCTCGCGGACTTTTCCGTAAACTCCATCGGCGACGGAATATCGGGTATCGTTGTGGATTCCAAAGCTGGTCTTACCGTTCAGGTAACTCGTCCGTTTATAAGAGACGGGAAATTCAACGGCGGTATCGTTGTGGGGATGTTCTTAAGCGAGAACAGCTGGCTTGACGAGCTTAAAAAGGCGACCGAAAGCGAGCTTACGATATTCAGCGGCAAAACGCGCTATGCGACCACTATCATAAACAACGGAAACCGCGCCGTAGGCACGGATATGGCGGCGAACGTCGCCGAAACGGTTATCCAAAACGGACAGCCCTATTCCGGCACGGCGTCGATTCTCGGTCAAAAGCACTATGTAAGCTATCAGCCTATGAAGGACGTAAACGGTAATGTAGTCGGCGCGTACTTCTCGGGAACCTCCTCGGCGGCTTCCGATTCGCTGAAAAACTCGATGATACTTACATCTATTCTCGTTGCCGTCGGCGTGGCGGTTATATCGATGGTCGTTATCGGCTATATCGCGGTCAAATCGTTCGTGCGCCCCATCAAAGAGGCGGAGAAGCTTGCCGATGATATGAGCCGGGGTCNNGTGAAGATCGCTTTGGGCAACGATGAACTGGGCGATTTCGTGCGCAGGCTTCAGTCTACGGAAACAACGCTCAGCAGCTACATAAGCGATATCAAAAACGTTCTCTCGCAAATGGCGACGGGAGATTTCACAGCGAAGCCAAAGGTTGAATACGTCGGTGACTTTGCGGAGATCAAGGACTCGTTCGAGCAGATAAGCGAGGCGTTAAGATCGATGATCGGCGAGCTTTCCCAAACCTCCGATGATGTTATGACGGAAACTATGCAGATATCCGACGGCTCGCAGACACTTGCGGAGGGTACGACGAGGCAGGCGGCTTCCGTTGAGGAGCTTTCGGCTTCGATAAACGAGATAACCGAAAAGGTGGAGCAGACCGCTAAAAACGCGGCGGAAGCGGGAAGAATATCCTCCGAAAGCGCGGAGAAGATCGAGTTCCAGAACGGGGAAGTGCAGAATATGCTTTCCGCAATGGACGAGATCAAGGCGAAATCCGATCAGATTCAAAACATCATAAAGGCTATCGACGAT
>DILZ01000131.1:1799-6597 GCA_002425305.1 Ruminococcaceae bacterium UBA5579 | reverse complement strand
CGCCGAATCCGCGCAGCAGACGGGAGCCCTTATCAACGCGACAATCGCTGCCGTGGATAAGGGTACGCTTATCGCGCAAAAGACGGCAAGCACGATGAAGGAGGTCATCGATTTCTCCAACCGCACAAACGAGTATATCAGCGGGATATCCGTCGCGTCCGAGGATCAGGCGGAATCCATTCAGCAGGTCAAGATCGGTATCGAGCAGATATCCACGGTCGTTCAGCAGAACTCCGCTACTGCGGAGCAGTCCGCCGCGTCGTGCGCTGACCTTAATAATGAGGTTGCTCGCCTTAAGCAGCAGATCGGCAGAATGAAGGTATAAGATACAGCTTGACCGACCCGTCAAGTATGTGAACGGGTCGGTTTTGCTTTGCGGCGCGGGGAGTACCGCGCGGAGCATAGAACGATATAGGAGGACTTTATCGGTATGAAAAAATTTTCTTACACCATAACGGACGCAGTGGGTATCCACGCAAGACCTGCGGGCAATTTGGCAAGGAGGGCAAAGGAGTTCCAAAGCGCGATAACTCTGGAATGTGACGGCAGAACTGCTCCGGCGGACGGGCTTTTGGCGGTAATGAGTATGGGCGTGAAGTGCGGAGATACCGTGAATGTTATCGTTGAGGGCACGGACGAGGATACGGCGGCGGAGTCAATGGAGGAATTCTTCAAGGCTAACCTCTGATTTTGTGGATATATAGCGAAATAACCGATGAGAGCGCTCATCGGTTATTATTTTTGCGCTTGCCGCAGCCGCAGCACCGCGAACATTCCCCGCAGCAGCCGCGTTTTCCGTTCCTTTTGTTTTTTACGCTCACCGCGACAGCCGATATGAAAGCCGCCGCGACAGCGATCGATACTATAATATCCGCAACGTTCATAATATACCTCCGTTCAAGCTCCGACGGCAAGCAGACAGACAGCCCGCGCGATAAAGGCGATGATCCACGCGAAAAAACACTGCCATACGACAACGNNCATTTCGCTCCAAGTTCCCGTCGGATAGCCGCGATAGACGCTACGCACGGCGTATACAACAGCGAGAACACCAGCATAGTTACGGCTGCGGTGACTGTGACAAAGGCTTGTATGCTGTCGCCGAATAGTATATTCATTGTGGAAACGACGCTTTCCTTTGCCATAAAACCGCTGATTAGCGATGTGATTATGCGCCAGTCGCCAAGTCCCAGCGGTATGAACAGCGGGACCAGCCACCCCGAAATGATCGCCATAAGGCTTTCGGAGGAATCGGTCACGGGGTTTAGCTGCGGGTCGAAGCTCTGCAAAAACCACACGACAACGGACGCTATCAGTATCACGGTGAACGCCTTGCTTAAAAAGTCCTTCGCCTTTTCCCATAAAAGGCGGGCAACGTTTTTGAAGCCGGGCATACGGTAGTTCGGAAGCTCCATTACGAACGGCACAGCCTCTCCCTTAAACAGCGTGCCCTTAAACAGAAACGCCGCCAATATCCCCGCCGCTATCCCAAGAACATACAGACCCGTCATAACAAGCCCGCCCTTTCCCGGGAAGAACGCGCTCACAAAAAACGCGTATATCGGCAGCTTTGCCGTGCAGCTCATAAATGGGGTGAGCAGGATAGTCATTTTGCGGTCGCGCTTGCTGGGCAGCGTCCGTGTGGACATAACTGCGGGTACGGTGCAGCCAAATCCGATAAGAAGCGGCACGATACTGCGTCCCGAAAGCCCTATCTTCCGCAGCAGCTTGTCCATAAAGAACGCCACGCGCGCTATATATCCGCTGTCCTCCATAATGGAGAGGAAGAAAAACAGCGTCACCACGATAGGCAGAAAGCTCAGCACGCTGCCAACTCCGCCGAAAATGCCGTCGATGACCAGCCCGTGCAGAGTTTCGTTTACGTTTGCGGAGACCATCCAGCCGTCGACCGCCGTCGAAAGCGCGTCTATGCCCTTTTCAAGAAGCCCCTGCAAAAACGCGCCGATAACGTTGAACGTAAGCACAAAAACCGTCGCCATTATCAGGATAAAGCACGGGATAGCCGTCCATTTTCCGGTCAGGACGCGGTCTATCCTCTCGCTGCGCAGACGCTCCTTGCNNTCCTTGCTTTGGCGGGGCTTTTGCACGGTGCGTTCGCAGACGTACTCGATAAAGTCGAAGCGCATATCCGCGATAGCCGCACTGCGGTCCATTCCGCCCTCGCGCTCCATCTGAATTATTGTATGCTCTATCATCTCAAGCTCGTTTTGGTCAAGCTCAAGCTGCTTTACTATAAGCTCGTCGCCCTCGATAGTCTTTGTCGCGGCAAATTGCAGCGGCAGCCCCGCCTTTTCTGCGTGATCCTCGATTATGGATTCTACGGTATGTATGGCGCGGTGAATAGCGCCGCCGTGATTGTCTTTGCTGCAAAAATCCTGTTTTTGCGGCTTTTCGCGGTATTTGGCGATGTGCAGGGCGTGCTCGATAAGCTCGTCCACGCCGGCGTTTTTGGCGGCGGAAATAGGAACGACGGGAACGCCCAGCAGCTCCTCCATACCGTTGATATCGACCGCGCCGTTGTTTCCCGTCATCTCATCCATCATATTCAGCGCGAGGACCATTGGCGTGTTCATCTCGAGCAGCTGCATCGTGAGATACAGATTGCGTTCAATATTTGTCGCGTCGATAATGTTTATGATAGCGGTCGGCTTTTCGGAGAGAACGAAGTTCCTTGACACTATCTCCTCGCTGCTGTACGGTGACATCGAATATATCCCGGGCAGATCGGTCACCATAGTGTTCGGAAAGCCCTTGATAGCACCGTCCTTCCTGTCGACCGTAACGCCCGGAAAGTTGCCGACGTGCTGATTGGAGCCGGTAAGCTGATTGAAAAGCGTTGTCTTGCCGCAGTTCTGGTTGCCGACAAGCGCGTAGGTGAGCTTCGCTCCCTCGGGCAGCGGATCGCCGTCGGTCTTTGCGTGGTATTTGCCGTCCTCGCCCAAGCCCGGGTGGGGCTTTGGGTATATCCTGTCAATTCTTTTGTGAAGATTGCTGCGCTCCTCGATAGGCTCTATGTCTATGTTCTCCGCGTCCGCGAGCCGCAGAGTAAGTTCGTATCCGTGAATTTGCAGCTCCATCGGGTCGCCCATAGGCGCAAACTTTGTCAAAGTGACCTCCGCGCCCGGTATTACGCCCATATCCAGAAAGTGCTGCCGCAGAGCGCCCTCTCCTCCGACGTTCGTTATCACGGCGCTTTCGCCGATCTTCAGCTCTCCGAGCCTCATTTGAAACGCCCCCATCTCTTTTCGTGTGATCTGTTCAACCAATATATTATAGCACATTTAAAAGACTTTATCAAGTGGTTTTGGGAAATGCCGCATAAACGGCGCTTTTGTGCTTTTTCAAATTTACGAAAGTACTTGACAATATTTTACGTCTATGATATAATATAAATGAAATGGGTGATATCAAAATGATATCACCTAAGAAAATTATAAAATCCTCTTGACAAACGCAAAGGAATATGCTATACTGTTCATAGCGAATATAAACAGTATTAACAGACTGCAAAGGAGCGTTGATAATTTATGGGATTATCGGTTGACAATATCGTCAAAAAGTATGGTGATAACACGGTCGTCGATCATCTGTCGTTTGAGATGAACGAGCCGGGCGTGTTCGCGCTGCTGGGTACGAACGGCGCGGGCAAGACCACCTCTATCCGCATTATTCTGGGAATGTTGGCGTCGGACGGCGGTTCGGTAACGTGGGACGGCGAAAAATTTCTCGCGGCGGAGAAGCCCGTGGGCTACCTCGCCGAAGAGCGCGGGCTTTACCCGAAGTACAAGATAATTGATCAGCTGGTGTATTTCTGCACGCTGCGCGGAATGAACAAGGAGGGCGCTCAGAAAACGCTCGATTACTGGTTCGATCGGCTGAACGTCGCGGAGTACAAGCAAAAGCGCGCCGAGCAGCTCTCGAAGGGCAATCAGCAGAAGATACAGCTTATCGCCGCGCTTGCTCCGAACCCGGAGCTTATCGTTCTCGACGAGCCGCTTTCGGGTCTTGACCCCGTGAACGCGGAGCTGTTCAAGTCCGTTATCCGCGAGCAGATAAAGCAGAACAAGTATATCATAATGAGCTCTCATCAGATGTCGACAATAGAGGAATTCTGCAAGGATATCGTGATACTCAACAAAGGGAAAACGGTCTTGCAGGGCAATCTGAACGCGATAAAGAAGGGCTACGGCAGAGTGAAGCTCACCGTGAAGGCGGAAGGCGACATAAAGCAGCTTGCGCGGGAGTGTGAGCTTTCCGTCACCGAGGATACTCCCAACGGTACGAGCTTTAACGTTAAAAGTGAGGAGCAGGCTCATAAGCTGCTCAAAATGATAATGGACAACAAAATCCCGCTTATCAAATACGAGCTGCGCGAGCCGACGCTCAACGAGATATTCATAGAAAAGGCAGGTGAGGTGCAATGAGAACAAAAGGCTGGAGAAAAGTTTTTTCGTTTACGTTTGTGCAGTATGTGAAAACAAAATCGTTTATCGTGTCAAGTATTATAATAAGTGTGATTATCGCCGTTATCTGCGTTTTGACCAACATTCTGCCCGTGATTATGAACAGCGAAAATTCCTCGGACGACAGCAATGAGCCGGAAACGACGGTCAACGAGTTTTACAAGAGCGGCGAGGTGTATTTGTTCGATGAGGTGAAGATACTTGCCGAGGACGACAAGGATATGCTTTCGGAGGTCTTCAAGGAGCGCTTCACCGAGCCGCAAAGCTCATTTGACGATGTAATTGACGAGCTTAAAGCCACCGAGGCGATGAAG
>DILZ01000131.1:0-1735 GCA_002425305.1 Ruminococcaceae bacterium UBA5579 | reverse complement strand
AACGCCAAAGGCTCGGCGGACGACCTGAACGTCATTATATCGGGGCTTGTAGAGCGCAGGATATTGCTGAACGCGGGCGTTGCTCCGGAAAAGTATGAGGATACACAGGTTTCCGTTACAACGATGAAGACCGAGGCGGGCGGTAAAAATCTCAATCCGATACAGGGTCTGGTGAACTACGCTTTGCCGATAGCGGTGTCGTTTGTGCTGTTTATGTTCATCTTCACATACGGCACAATAGTCGCGCAGGCTATCGCTACGGAAAAGACCAGCCGCGTTATGGAGCTTCTGCTCACGTCCGTGCGTCCGCTGGCTGTCGTTATCGGCAAGGTGCTGGCTATGGGTCTTGTGAGCTTTTTGCAGTTCTTCCTGATGATCGGGATAGGCGCGGCAAGCTTCGCTCTGTCCTCTCCGTTCGGCTGGATGAGCAAGGCGATGGAGCTTCTGAAGAACCCGGACATACAAGCGGCATTGTCGCAGGTCGGGCAGTCCGGCGGAGCGGTCGGCTCGGTCGCGGGAGTGTCCTCGTCGGAGTTTGAGATAGCGCAGACGATGAACGAGTTCACGAAGGTATTCACGCCGATGAACATCTTTTTGATAATCCTTATCTTTATTCTGGGTTTTCTGTTTTTCTCGCTTATCGCGGCGCTTATCGGCGCTTCCATTTCCCGCACCGAGGATCTGCAGGCGGCTATGAGCCCGTATTCGATCATAGGTGTGCTTGGAATGTATCTTGCGTATTTCCCGGTGATCTTCAACGCGGAAGCTCTTTCAAGCGGCGATTCCGCAACGAATCCCGTGCAGCTTTTCTCATATTATTGCCCGATAAGCTCGCCGTTCGCGCTTCCGGGGGCGGTTATGCTCGGAACGCTCTCTCCGGCGGAAACAGCGATTGCAGTGCTTGTGCTGGCGGCGTTCGTAGTGCTTATCGCGGTCATTGTCAGCAAGGTTTACGAGGCTATCATACTCCACAACGGCAACCGCATTAAGTTAGGCGACTTACTGAAAATGGCGGTCAGAAGATAAATATACTTGACATTACCGCGCTGATGTGTTATAATAACCAATAACGGGAGCGTTCGGCAGATTTTTCGCGCCGAACGCTCTATTATATTTGAATGAGAGGAATGTTGTATGGAAAACAAACGGGTAAACGCGGCACGGCTAACTTTAAAATCCCTCGCCGTCGTGGCTGCGGTCTTTGCTCTTATCGGGAGCATAGGGTGCCTTGTTCTGGTATCAAAGCTCGGTAATTCGGCGTTATTGTACGGTATGTCGGATAAGCAGGCGGAGACTATGATGATATCGTTAGTGAGGTATTATGACTTTGCGAGAGTGGGCGCGCTTATTTTGTTCGGCTTTGCCATAGTTTTGGCAAGGCTCGATAACGCAACGGGCGGCGCCGAGCGCGGAGTTTCGACGCTTGCGAGCGTTATGGCGGCTTTCGGGTTTGTCGCGGTGTTTATGACGTCGATTGCCGTTACTTACGCGATTCAGTACGCGGAGGCGAACAGCAGAAGAAACAGCTGGTATTCAAGTTCGTCGGCTTCGTCCGGAAAATCGATACAGGTGATCTACACCATTGCGATGATACTTATTATGCTTTCGGCACTTGCGATGATCATTTCGCTTATTTTTTCGATCTATCGTGTGGCCGCGCAAAATGCCGCCGCGAGAAGATACGCTTATCAGCAGCAGTACCCGCAGCAGAGTTACCCTCAGCAGCAGTACCCGC
>DILZ01000010.1:326-4316 GCA_002425305.1 Ruminococcaceae bacterium UBA5579 | reverse complement strand
TGGCGATAAGGTCGGTAACTTTGTCAAGGACGGCGGCGATTTTCCTTTGCTCTGATAGAGAGTGTTCGGCAAGTGTTTCATTACAATAATCCTTGAAATAAATGTGCGGTATTGTTGCACCGGAGCAGTATTTCGCAAGGTTCATATTTTCCATTGCATAAGCCAGATAAGAAACATCTATATCGCTATTAGGGATTATATACTGCATAGTTCCAATTACAGACGATTTTTCGGGTAATTTCATAACACGTCCAACCCCTGCTCCGTCTTTAACTACCGCAATATAGGGCTGTTCTTGCTTATAAAAATCAACATTTTTTATAAATCCGCTTGCGCCGTAGATCGGATATTCTCCGTTACAGTTTTCTAAATCTTTCTGTGCAATATTAGATGAGCCTTTGACACATAAATCACCCAACCTTGCCATTATATCAACCCCCTAAGCTCCCCAAGCCCCGCGGCAATTTCCTCCTGCAAGCTCTCGATCTCATCAAGAATTTCGCTTGTCGGTGCGTATTCCACGGGCTTGTACTCCGTCTTTTTGTACTTGTTAATCGAAAGGTCGTAGCCGTTTTCCGCGATCTCCTCCTTCGGCACAAGGAAAGACTGCTCCGTGCGTTGACGCTTTGCCTCATCGGGATTTTTAAACCGCGCGATAATATCGGGAATATCGTTCTCCGAAACGAGCGAACGCTTGTCGTCAAGCGAAAAGCCGTCCGCTTTCATATCATAAAACCAGACTTTATCTGTGCCGCCGTATCCTGTTTTAGTGAAAATAAGCACCGCCGTGGAAACTCCCGCATACGGCTTAAAAACGCCGCTTGGCATCGAAATCACCGCCTCAAGAACATTGTTCTCGATAATTTCCTTACGGATAGCCTTGTGCGCCGTCGATGATCCGAACAAAACTCCATCGGGTACTATGCACGCGCACCGCCCACCAACCTTCAGCATTTTCAAAAACAACGCAAGGAACAGAAGCTCGGTTTTCTTGGTTTTACAGATTTTCAGCAGATCCGCAGCTACCGTGTCTGTGTCAAGGCTGCCCTTAAACGGCGGATTTGCGAGAATAAGCGTGTATTTTTCGCGGTCAGCATTGCGGTCTGAGAGGCTGTCGCAATAACTGATGTGCGGATTGTCAACGCCGTGAGTCATCATATTCATAGCTCCGATCCGCAGCATTGTCTGGTCGGTATCATAACCATGGAACATCTCGCTCATAAAGTGTTTTTTCTTGTCTTTGTTGAAAAAGATCTCCTCTTTTCTGCGTTCCTTGAGAAATTCACCAGCCGCAATTAAAAATCCCGAAGTTCCGCAGGCAGGGTCGCAGATAATCTCGTCCGTATTTGGGTTCATCAATTCAACCATCATTCTGATTATGTGCCGCGGCGTACGGAATTGCCCGTTAAGTCCCGACTGCGATATTTTGGAAAGCAAATACTCATAAGTATCGCCGCGAACATCCGCGCTCTGATTTTCATTCATCAGTCGATAAATCTCATCGAGTGCATCAACCGTTTTCGACAAAAGCAGCGGCGTGGGCAGCTTGAATATCGCGTTATCCATATATTTTGAGTAAGCGCTGTTTTTGTCGCTGTGAAGATTTTTTATGAACGGGAAAACCTGTTCCTGAACCAGCTTATACATTTCTCCTGCGGGCAAATCACGAAATGCCGACCATTTCAGCGTTCCTGCATCAACTTTTTTCCCGCCGATATCTACCTCACCTGTAAAAATACTTTTATGAGGAAGACCGAGCATAGCGCTTTCCTTTGCGCGAAGATTGTCCGAATCGTCCAAGTCGCGGATAAACATAAGATATGTTATCTGTTCGATAACGTCAAGCGGATTAACGATACCGCCCGCCGCGAAAATATCCCAAAGACCGTCAATTTTATTTCTAAGCTCACCTGTAATCATTCATCATTCTCCTTATTCCAAACATAGGACGTATAACGTCCGCCGCCGATTTTTATAATTTTTTTGCTGTCCAGAAGTTCTTTCAAAGTGCGTTGAATTGTAATCATGCTTATATCGTGACATTTCTCGACAATTTCAGATTTTGTGATTTTTCCAAGAGTGCCTTTGATTATTTCCTCGATGCGTTTAGGTTTGGAAATTCCGATGGAAAGCAGCTTTACACGCTCCGAAAAATCTCTGTACGCACAAAGGATTATTCCCAACATATACCGCACAAACGGTGCATAGTCATTCGTGTTTTCGTGCCAGCCGACGGAACTGTCCTTTAATGCCTCATAATATGTTTCTTTGGAATTTTCAATCAATTTTTCAATACTGACATATTTGCCAACAATATATCTTTGCCGATAAAGCAGCAAAAGCGTAATCAAGCGGCTCATCCGTCCGTTTCCGTCGTTAAATGGGTGAATACACAGAAAATCAAGTATAAACATCGGAACAAGCAGAAGCGGATCGGCTTCATCCTTTGAAATAGCCTCAGAAAAAGCTTTGCAGAGCTTATCCACTGCTTCCGATGTTGCCCAAGCGGGAACGGGCTGAAACCTGATATGACTAACACCCTGTTCATCACGCTCTTCAATTATATTATCGGAGTTTTTGTAATTGCCGCCTATGGACTTTCCGCTGAACTTATACATATTACCATGAAGCTGCAGAATAACCGATGGCTTTGGCGGGATATAATCATAGCTTTCGTGAATTGTTGCCAAGACATCACGATATCCGGCGATTTCCTGTTCGCTGCGTGTTCGCGGATTCGTCTTATCAAGAACTAGCTTTTTAAGACGTTCATCCGAAGTATAAATTCCCTCAATTCTATTTGAGGCTTCCGTACTTTGAATCTTGGCGATTTCAACCAATTGTGTTAAAATGTCCTTTTTCGCTTCGATAAACAAAGCCTGTTCGCCTCTGTATTCGTGGATTTGAGTAAGCATTGCCACAATATCCGGAGTTAAAAGTGCCTGCCAGGATTTGCTATAATCATAAACTCTCATAATCTTCTCGCTTGTTTTTCAAAATATTTTAATAATTGTATTATATCACATATATCTTCATTTGTCAAGTCATCTTTATCTTTTTTTAGAAAATGATAAAATTAAAAACCGTCTAGTAATGAAATTCCAGTGAATGACTATATTGTATCCCTGTTGTGACGTTACCCTTAGGTGCTAGTGGCTGCAATGCCGTGTGGGTTCAAGTCCCATCACTCGCACCAATCAGAGTATTCGTAATTTGTTTGCGAGTACTCTTTTTTCATAATCGCTATTAACACCTGTTACAATTCCCGACGATATCGGGGTCTTTGTCAAAAGTTGCCCCGTTCCGGACGTGGCAACGCTCCGGAAATCCCTATTTCTTCCTCGAATTGAGCGATAAGGCGCTTACGGATAATTTGGGTGACTTTATATTTAACAAAAGCGGCGATGTAAACGCTTGTGATTATTTCAGCGTGGATTTGATCGTGGATATTCTTGATGATGACACTCGTTGATGTGCGAATAAAAATAATGTGATTTATTTCAAAAAAGTACTTGACAAAGGCGACTTTTTATGATATAATAATTTAGTCACAGATATGGCGGTATAGCTCAGTTGGCTAGAGCACTTGGTTCATACCCAGGGTGTCATTGGTTCAAATCCGATTACCGCTACCATTTCGGCCCGTTGGTCAAGCGGTTAAGACATCGCCCTTTCACGGCGGAAACATGGGTTCGATTCCCGTACGGGTCACCATAATAACAACTTCCGAATGGATATTTGAAACCATTTGGAAGTTTTTTGTTACTGTTCGAAAAAAGATTTAGGCATAGAACATATCTTAAATAACGAGCATCTGGTTCATAAATGTAACGGGGAAAACCCGTACTTCAATTGTGATGACAGCGACAGTGTGAAAGGCTGCGCGGAAAGTTTTTTGCGGGAAAGCTCCGCGGCAGGTGAATCATATTCAAATATAATGTATTTTTCTCGGAAAAATGATAATAATATTTTTGAAAAATTTTGAAAAAG
>DILZ01000010.1:0-221 GCA_002425305.1 Ruminococcaceae bacterium UBA5579 | reverse complement strand
CCACCAGTCAGCAAAACTCCCCTCGCTTCGCGAGGGGAGTTTTTTGCAGACCGCAAAGGCTTCAGGCTTCGCCCTTCGGGCTCGCCTTCAGCTCTTTGCGAGGGCGCGTTTTTACTTCGCGGACTGCCGTCCGTCTTGCATACACATAGTATACACTAAATTTTGTTAAATGTCAAGAACTTTTTTGCCGAAATTAAAACTCTGTATTGGTCTATATCTTC
>DILZ01000084.1:850-14090 GCA_002425305.1 Ruminococcaceae bacterium UBA5579 | reverse complement strand
TGCCGCAGCATTTGAGGGAACGTTGTTTTGAGTATTCGGAGGAGCTTGAACCTTGATAGGCACATTTGGCACAGAGGCATTTTCCGCGCACGCCCGAAAAAGCTGCGTAAGCAGTACAAACGGCGCGACCGCGTGGAGCTTGTCGCGGTTTTCTTCTTCATACCGCGTTATCTCTTCCTTAATTTTAATGCGTGCGGTTTTCAGGCGGTATTGAACGGTTTTCTCGTGGCAGTCCATAAGCTCGGCTATCTCGGCGACGGTCATCTCGTCGAAGTAGTAGAGGACGATCGTCCTGAACTGATTTGCGGACAGCGCGTCCTCGATAATATCCATAATTATCCTGCGCTTTTCCGCGTCGATGACGTATTCCTCGGGGAGAAATTTGTCGTCGGGAACATTTTCGAGGATCTCCTCGCCGCCGCTTGCCAACGTACTGTTGGCTTTGGCACTGATGAAATTCTTGCACTTGTTCGCCGCGATCTTGTTCAGCCACGTCCGAAAGGCTGCGGGATTTTCGAGCGTGCCCAAATTGTCAAACGCCGCAAGGTAGGTGTCCTGCATAATGTCCTTTGCGTTTTCTTCATTGTTTAAGATGCTTATGCAGGTGAACCACACGCCGTTTTTCGTCTGCTCGTAAAGGCTGTCGAATGCCGCTCTGTCGCCGTTTGCCGCTTTTTTTACAAGCTCTGTGATATCGCTCACGATCGTTCCTCCGTATTACTCCGATTTGTTCCCACTTATAAGACAAATAAGCAGGGGAAAAAGGATAAATTTTTTGAAAAATATTTTTAAAAACGCTCCCGATACCGGGAGCGTTTTATTTTTTGTCAGCAAAAATCTCGATTGCGGTTATTATGCCTTCATACGCTTCTTGTAATCAGCCTTGATGTCCTCAAGAGCCTTAGCGTCTTCCTTGCGCTTTATCTTTGCCTCGTCCTGAATAGCCTGTACCTCGTCGATACCGTTGACGATGGTCTGCCACGTCTGCTGGAGCGTTTCAACCTTGATAGAGGAGGTAGCGGACATCTGCGCTATCATCTTGGACTGCTCTACGGTGTTCTGTGCGTTCTTGATGAGCATTTCGTTGGTCTTTTCGTCGAGAGCCTTCATACTCTCCGCCTGTATTCTCTGACGCTTCAGCATAATAGCCTGCGCGAGCGACTGCTTGAACACGGGCATCGTGATTATGAACGCGGAGTTTATCTTCCGCACGAGATTGAGATTGGAGTATTCCATTGTTTTCAGCATAGGAACGGTCTGCAAAGCCACGTTCTCCGCGATCTTCAAGTCCATTACGCGCTGATCGAGCATTTCGCGCATTTGCTGAAGATTGGACAGATCCATACGGACAGCGCCGTCGTCGGGATTAGCCTCGACCTTTTTCTGATAATCCTCAATAAACGCGTCAAGCTCCTTAACGCCCTGCTCGCCCGCCATTATATACTTTACAAGCTGCTGATAGTAGCCGATATTCGCCTCGTACATATTGTCGAGCTTAACGTTCGCCTGCTCGATCTCGGTTTCATAGCCTTTAAGCTGAACATAGATCTTGTCGATCTCCTTGCCCATCGTATCGTACTTGTTGAGTATCTTCTCGATGTTCTTTTTCAGCTTCGCGAACAGTCCGGGCTTGTCCTCAAGCTCCTTCGCGTCGAACTGATCCATAATAGCCGCGAGGTTCTTCATCATAACGCCAGTGTCGTTTATCTGCTGAATACTCATAGAGTTCAGTACCTGATCGGACGCTGCGGATATCTGGTCTGCCGCTTCCGCTCCGAACTTCACGATAGTGTTCGGGTCGTTCACATTGATAGTGGAAACCAGCTTGTCGATCTCCTCGCTTGTAGCAAGCTGTTGCTTGATCTCGTCGCTCTTCACCATAATGTTGAAGTTTTTCGCTTCCTCGATCTTTGCGTCAAGAACAGCCGCTGCAGGAGATGCCGTTGTAACGGTCACGCCTTCTGCTTGAACCTCGGTCTGGACCTGCGGCTGCGGTGTCTGATCAGCGGTACCTGCGCCGGGTGTGAATTGTAATCCCATTGTAATGTCCTCCTTAAATATATTTTACATCGTTTATTTCAACCACCGCGAATATTGCGCGGCGGATTGCTATCCGAACAGTCTGCCGAACAAGCCGCCTTTTTTCGCGGACGGTATCTTGAATTTCGGCACTTCCGTCTGATAAACGAACTGGTTCATTATATGCTCCTCGAACGCGTCTCCGGACACGAACGTTTCTATGTTCTTATAGCCCGTCGGCGTGTATATCAGCACGTCAAAGCCGATAAGATTGCACATTACGGTCTGTATACATTCCGACAGCGTGAACGTGTCCTCAACAGCGTCAATATAGATGAGCTTCGGGATAGTCCGCGTGAAATCAAACCGCTGTACCAGCTGCAAAAAGTCCTTGCCGAGGTTCATTCCGAAATGCAGAACGCTGCACATCAGATCGTCGCCCTGCAGCTTTATGAAGTTGCTCGAAACCGTTTCCTGCAGCTTGTAAAACAGCATATCCTGTATCCTGTCGGGGAGATAGCTGTATTTGTTCAGCGTCGAGCCTTTCAGCTTTTCCGTGTCAATTTCACCGTTGCGGTAGAACTGCCTGTACACCGAAAGATCGGCGCTCGCGTTTTCGGTGGGGTTGGCTTCTTTGACTATCAGTATCGTTTCGGGAGTTAGCTTGCCGCGCACATCGTCCCAATACGCGGTCATATTGCTGTCCTCCACACCGCTTATCTTTGCGAAGATATTCGGTACGGAAACAAGATTTCCCGCAGTTGTAAAGCCGGTCCTGAACCGCGCCTCCTGCTTCCAGAGTATCGCTATCTCCTCAAACGTGGTTTTCAGCGTGACGCTTTGGCTGTTCGGGAATTGAAAGCTCCTGTATATTCCCGTGTCGCCGCCGTACAGCATCGTATCGAGATCGCGTTCGGCATTGTAAGCCACCGTCGCCACCTTGGTCTTTATCGCCTTGGTGGGATATGTGCCGCTGTCCTTGCTCTGCGGCCCCTCGAATGACTGCATAAGCCANNCGAAGATCTGCATAAGCCCGCCGATATTCTTGTCGACGACAGTTTGCAGGTTCTTCTTGTTCGGCGAGATGTACACCACGTCGAACCCGCACTGCGTCATAAAGCTGAGGAAGTACATTTCCGATTGGGAGATGTCGCCGTAGTAAAGCACGACGGGAGTGTCCTCGTACTGCACGGAATATTTCCGCGCCTGAGTGCATCGGTAAAGCCAGGTGACGAACTTGTTGCCGTAATTCAGCACAACTGTCTGGTTGCCCGTATTAAGCTCGTTCAGCAGCTCCCGCAGAGCCTTTTGCGCAAGCGCGGTGCGCGTTTTATCGCCCTTGAGATCGATAAGCATCGCCAGCGCGTCTATCATATCCGCGGTGCTTGTGCGCGGAACGCTGCCAAGCGCCCTGACCTCCTCCGCATTCGGGTTTTCCATCGTTTTCTCGATAAATATCAGCTGCTTTTTTAGTCCCGCGAAGCTCTCCTTGAACTTCACGAGCATATTCGTATATACCGTTTCGTCCTCATAGCCTACGAGAGCCGCACAGTAAACCGGAATGTCGCCGTCCTCGCTGTACACGCCGCCGCTTTGTATGACGCGCGACTTCCTGTCCTTGATTATATCCTCAAAGATACCCGCCGCCGAGGTGTCCATACGCTTCACAAGTCCGGAAACATTGTTCGCGGCTGCTCTCATCTCGGAGAGCTTCNNACTAAAAAAGCAGCTGATATTTGACAGGTCGATCTTCTCGAAATCTATCTGTATCGGCGCTTTTTGCTTGCCGTCCTTAACGTATATCTTGTTTTTGTACGGCAGCTTGTCGAAGTCCGTGTCCAGCCCGTAGCTTACAAGCGTTACTTTTACTCCCGCCGCGCTGAGCATATACAGAAGATACAGCTCCCTCAAAGTTGCCGAACCAACAAACAGAGCAGCGCCGGGACGCTTGCCGAGATATTTCATCAGCCAGCAAAGCATAACGAAGTAGGTGTTCTTTTTGTTAACGCCGCAGCTCGTCACCGCGTGAGCCATTACCTCGGCGATCGCGGCGCCGTCCGCAGGGATGTTTTCCGCGTGCAGCCATATTTCCAGAGCCTTTTTTATATCCTCGGCGTTTTCAAAGCTTGCCGCAGTATACTGCGCCGCCTTTGCTATTTCATCGGTAGTGGGCGCGGGCAGCTTCTCCTTAAAGAACAGTCCGCTTTTCTGTACACCGACATACCGATCTATCAGAAAACCGCGAAAGTCGTCGGGATCGTCATACCCGATATATCTCGTGAACTCCTGCTGTGCCATTTTTTCAAGTTCCGTCCTTTATTATGATGTTTTTTGCGCCGTTGTATTGCTTTGCGCTGTCAGCCCTCGACTTCAATACCGTAGCGGTTGCAGAGCTTTGCCAATCCGTCCTTGAATCCCGCGCCGACAGCCGATATCTTCCACTCGCCCTTGTAAAGATAGAACTCCATAGCCACTATCGTCGTTTCGTCGGACAACTCGTCCATAGTGAACGTGACACGCTCGTCAACGGATTCCAGCGTCACTTTAGGCGAACCGACAGAGCGAAAGTTCTTAGCCGCGCCGCCGTCGTAGATCGAATATGCCAACGCGATTTTCTGTATTCGCGGCGAGATCTTTGAAAGATCGATCTCAACGCGCCCGTCATCGGAAAAATACCGTGCCTCTCCGTTCGCGGAGCTTTCATTCCCGAAAAAGATCAGTCCCTCATCTCCGACCGCTCTGTCTCCTATATGAAGCAAAAACACATATGGATCGATCTCCATACCGCGCGGCGTGTTCGCCGAGAACCGCACCGTAAACTTATCGCCGAGGTATTGCGAAAGCCCCACGCGCTGACCGCGTTTCATATCAAGCGGCGGCAAATTCGGGTTTTTCGGCGCGGTCGTCTGTCTGCCCGCCATAGATATAACGTCTGTCGCGGCGCTGTGTTCCTCGGGTTTTGGGGCTGTGGAGCTTTGCGCCGTCAATTGATTTTCCGTGCCGTGCATTATTTCGCGGATAGCCTGTGCCGCCGCTTCAACGGCGCGATCGCTAAGCTGCCCCGCGTTTGCGGTCACCGATACGGCATCTCTTCGGGGAGCGCTGTATATCGGCTTTAAAACCGCCTGTGACGCGTTCGCGTCGGGTCTGCCGGTAATGTATACTCTCCGCGTGAATTGTGATTTGAACAGCACTTCGGCGTACAAAAACGTCTGCGCCGAAATTCCGCTTATCGTTACCGTAAGCTCGTTTCGCCCCGCGTTAAGCACACTTGGCGAGAGCTTCACCTCGCGCATCTCGCAGATGATCTCCGTCTTCGCGGGGACGTTGACCTCCAGCTTAAAGGAGTTCTCGCTCTCGGCGGGGAATTTCCCCAGCTCAATCGTTCGCGGAATATCAAAAAAACCGTCCTCCGCCCCAAAGCCCGAAACGCGCCCCAACACCTCTACGCCGCTTACCGCCGTCATAAAATCGGCGGTTATCGCCGGTTCTTCAATGCTACCTTCGGTTATTTCCGCGCGGATATCGGAAAGCGTCACGCCGCTTGAGGAAACCCGAATAACGGGCGACCTCCTTGCCCAGACAGTGGTGTTTTTCCCCTTCAGCCGCAAGGGCTTATTTATTACGAGCGGTCCCTCGAACTCCCCGGACGGCAGAGTTACCTCGCTGTTCGGAGCAGCGCGGGAGATAAGTTCGTTAAGTTCCATAAGCCCGGCAGCCTCCTTGAGTTTGTTGTTTTCTCCCCGCTGCGCGGGGAGAAAATGTTAATGCTTTATCAAACGTTTACTCCGTATGCGCGGCAGAGCGCTTCAAGTCCGCCCTGATAGCCAGCAGCGACCGCGTTGAACTTCCAGTCGCCGTTGTAGCGGTAGATCTCGCAGACAACAAGTGCTGTTTCGATAGAGAACTCCTCAACCAGATCAAAGCGGAGGACCTCCTCGCCGTTTACGTCATCGGCGTTGTCGACCTTTACTACGCGAACATAGGAGTTTGATACCTGTCCGAAATTCTGGTGCTTCTGATCCGCGTCGAAGATCGTTACGGTTACCGCTATCTTCTCGATCTCTGCGGGAACCTTTGAGAAATCGATGATGATAGCCTCGTCGTCGCCGTCGCCGTCGCCCGTTCTGTTGTCGCCGGTGTGGACTACCGCGCCGTTTCTCGCGGAAAGATTGTTATAGAATACAAAGTCCTCGTCTTTAAGCACCTTGCCGTTTTCTCCAAGCAGGAATACACACGCGTCAAGGTCGAAGTCCTGACCGCCGTCATAACGGTTGGTGTCCCATCCCAGACCGATACGAGCCATAGTTACCGATTTGTCGAGAGATACTCTCTGACCCTTAGAAAGATTTACTGCCATAATTATTTCCTCCGTTGATTATTATTTTTTTGTTTCTCCCCCGCGAAGCGGGGGGGAGAAACAATGGTTTGCCTAATCCTTTTTGCCCGAGCCTACGACTGCTTTTCTGATAAGGTCTATCGGGATTATCGAGATCGCGGGGATAAGCACTACAAGCCACTCGAGCGGCGTAAGTCCCCAGCCCGAAAGAATACCGCGTCCGAGATACGTCATCAGCACCTGTACTATCGTGATAATGCCGAATACCGTCAAAAAGCCCTTATTCTTATTGATGTTGTCAAACAGGTTCGTGCGTTCCGTGCGCGCGTTGAACGCGTTGAATACCGCGATAAAGATAAAGAACGCAAAGTACGCGGTGTGGAGTATCGCGTGCTGTTCCGCAAAACCTGCCGCCATATCGTCACGCAGCAAGCCCCACTGCTCGAGGAAGCTCGTCAAGCTGCCTTTCGGGAGCGTTCCCAGAAGCAGCATAGCAAGCGAGAGAATGAACGTCCAGCCCGCGCCCACCGCTATTTCCGACATCATATAACGGGAGATTATCGGCTCGTTGCGGCGTTTGGGCTTCTCGTGCATAAAGCGCTCCAGCGGAGGTTCGCCGCCGAATGCCAATGCCGCGAGAGTATCCATAACGAGGTTTACCCAAAGTATCTGAATAACGTTCAGCGGGCTTGCCACGCCTATAAGCGGGCAGATAAACGAGATAAGCACCGCAGCTACGTTGATGGTAAGCTGGAATACGATAAATTTTCTTATCGAGTTGAAGATCGTGCGCCCGTAAAGTATCGCGCGGTCGATCGAGTTGAAGTTGTCGTCCAAAATAACGATATCTGAAGCTTCTTTTGCGACCTCCGTGCCGCCGCCCATCGCGAAGCCAACGTCGGCTTTTTTGAGGGCGGGGGAGTCGTTAACACCGTCGCCCGTCATACCCGCGACAAGGTCAAGCTCCTGCGCCAAGCGCACCAGTCGGCTCTTGTCCGAGGGAAGAGCGCGTGCGATAACGCGGATATCCTTCAGCTTCTCCTTGATCTCCTCGTCGCTCATCTTCGCAAGCTCGTCGGAGGTCAGCATAAGGTTGCTGTCGGAATCGATAAGCCCTGCCTCTTTCGCAATTGCAACGGCTGTTTCGCGCCTGTCGCCGGTTATCATAACGACCTGAACGCCAGCGCCCTTGACTTCCTTAATAGCCGTAACGGATTCGGGGCGAACCTCGTCGCGTATGCCCAGACAGCCGACCAGCGTCCAGTTATTGCTGTCGGGCAGAGCGTCTTCGCCGAGAGCGTCCTCGCTTGTCGCGAGCGCCAAAACGCGTATTGCGCGGTTTGCAAGCTCGTCTATTTTTGCGTTGAGCGTTTTCATATCAAACGGCTGCTTTTTGCCGTCCTTGTCATAGTAGTGAGAGCATCTTTGCAATATTTTTTCGGGTGCGCCCTTGATAAGCGACAGATCGTATTGTCCCATAACCTGCGTAGCGGAATACTTGTTCGTGGAGTTGAACGGAATGTTTCCGACCGCCGCGACCTCCGCCTTGCATTCTGTATTCATAGCGTAACCGAGGATAGCGCGTTCCGTTGCGTTTCCGCCGAGTACACGTCTTTCCGTGCCCTCGCCCGATATCATCGAAAGCGTGTTCTTGTGAATGGAGAGCGACAGCAAATCGCCGAGCTTCCCTCCGATATCGTCAAAGGTCTTGTACTCGTTCACCGCGCCGTCAATAAAGTTTATCGCCTCGAGCTTGCCCTTTGTGATCGTTCCGGTCTTATCCGAGAACAGGATATTCAGCGAGCCCGCCGTTTCGATACCCGCAACCTTGCGCACAAGCACGTTGTCCTTGAGCATTTTGCCCATATTCTGCGCGGACACAATCGCTATCATCAGCGGCAGACCCTCGNNCCGCCATAACGATGATGATAACGGCAAGCATTACCGCCTGAATCACCGCTTCTACAAGAGCCGCCCACTGGAACGCGCCGTTTACGAACAGGAACGAACCGGGGTTAAAGCCCGTATCGAACAGCATTGTTTTCGCGAGCATTGCAACGGCTATCGCTATACCGCCGATATAGCCGAATTTCGAGATGCCGTTCGCCAATTTGCCGAGCTTGACTTTCAGCGGAGTGTCGCGGTCGTCTTCGGTCTGAAGCTCGCTTGCTATCTTGCCGTAGACAGACTTGTCGCCGACCACCGTGACCTCCATAGTCGCGTTGCCCGAGCAAACCACAGCACCGCGGAAAACCTTATGTTCGTTGTCGAAATTCGTGTTTTCATCGGTATCCGTCCAGCCGTCGGGAACAGCTGTCTTCTTAGCCTCGCGGCTCTCGCCGTTCAGCACCGACTGATCGACCTTGATGTCGCCGTCGATTATAATACCGTCAGCGGGTATCTTATCGCCCGACTGGAGCAGTATAGCGTCGCCCACAACGATGTCGTTTATCGGCACTTCCGCTATAACGCCGTTGCGGTAGGTCTTTACCATAATCCGCGAAGCCTCTTCCTGGAGCTTCTGGAACGCGTTTTCGTTGCGGTATTCCGAGAATGTGGAAACCAACGTTGCAAGGCATATTGCTATAAAAATGCCGAGCGGCTCGTACCATTCGGGGAAGCCCTCCTTGATTACGCCCGTGTAGCCGAGGATCGACAGCACGATGTTGATAAGCAGCGCGACGATCAATATCTTGATCATCGGGTCGCCGAGATTGCCCTTGAGCTTATCCCAAAAGCCTTCGTGCGCCTGCTCGGTCATTGAGTTGTCGCCGTACTTTTGTTTGCTTTCGGCAACCTCTTGATCAGTCAAACCGAATTTTTTCATTTGATTATTTCCCTTTCTATTTTAATTAAATTTCTTAACCTTTCAATTCGCCGTCCGACGAACTTACAACTAATAACTATTAACTATCTAACTAACGACTACCTCGCACAGCAAGCCGTTCTCGCCGCCCGTCATCTTGAACGCCGTGGCGTTTTTAAGCTCTACGGCGCTGCCCTTTGGAACGAGTCGTCCCGACGGCGACAGCATACCGTCTATGTTCTTGTTGACGAGCAGCCGCATACCGTTATAGTACGCGATATACGCGCTGATATCGGTGTTTGCCTTCTCATCGTTGTGGACGTTGGAGAAAACGTGCCAATCGTAGAGCGGCATCGTGTCATAGACCACCGCCTCGCTTTTGTCGCGGTAAACGCCCTTTCTGCCGCGCATCTCACTCTTGAATATCAGCTGCGTTATCTGACCGTGCATACGCGTTTTGCAGAACGGACAGACGGGGTTCAGCGGATCTCGCAGAATAAACCACTTCTTTTCGCATTGCGGATTGGCGCACGGCACGAGCTTATCCCAAGCCCGCAGCAGCTCGCGTTCCCATTCCATCGCGGTGGGGCGCTCGGACGGGTCGTGCAGACCCTTCACGAAAGCGCGGACAAACAGCTCCTCAAGCCCCTTGGACAGCGACTGTATCGTAACGTTCAAGTCCGGCGGACGATTAGAAGTGTCTTTCGGGTCTTCGATAAACGTCGCCAATTCTCCCAATCCGAGAAAATCATCGTGTTCCGCGTCGCGCGGGTCGTATATTTTCGGTCCTATCAGCGGATGCCTAAAGAACAGATACTCGTATATCAGCACGGGCAGCGCGTGTAAGTCGGTCTGAACGCACGGCAGAGCGCGGCGGGGGTCGTTAAAGTCCATTCCCAGCGTCGCCAACACCTCCGGCGCGATATATCCGCGTGTTCCGACAACCTCGGGCGCGTATTTGTTCGGCACGACAAGCGAGTCGATATCTATGACAACGGAAGCGCCCGTGCGCGGGTCGATAAGCACGTTGTTGCACGAAAGATCGGAGTGCGCCAAGCCTGCCTGATGCATTCGCCTGACCGTTCGTGAAAGCCCTATCGCCGTTCCGAGCATCGTGCGGAAGTTCCCGCGCTCGCCGGGAGAGAGGTACTTTCGGTTTCGCCCCGTGAACCAGTTGGACTTCTTGTCCTTGCCCTTGAGATTGAGTACGGTCGACGCGTCCGCGCCAAAGAAGAAGTTTTGCGGATACGTCGGGCAAACTATCCCGAACTGCGGCTGGCGCACTATTGCTATGGGCCAGCAAAACCGCTGCCGAAAGTAGCCCGCGGTCTTTTCAGTGTTGCCGACAGCACCGCCGTCCGCCTCGGAGATCGTTGGGTTGTATATCCCCACGATTGTGCGTATGCGGTCTTGTATACGCGGGTCGGCGGCGTTGCGCGGGTCGTTGAAGAACTGCACAGCGTACTGCTTATCCGGAGTGAAAAACGTGTGCTTCATACCGCCGCGCGGCGCGTTCGCGGTGAATACGTATTCGATTGTATTGCCGTTGTCAAGAACGGCGGAAAGCACCGTGCCGCTTACCATATTATTCTCCCGCTTTTTATAATTGATAATGTATAATTGACAATTGATAATTCAGGCGCGCGCTTCGCGCGTTTTATTTTAAAACGTGCGTTAAGCGGACACCGCAATTGTACATTGTCAATTTTCGATTGTCACGACTACCAGCGTCCTGTCGTCGAACGAGCCGCGCTCGTTGTAGTTGTCGAGCCACACTCGCAGACGTTCCTCGGGCGTATCTCCGATGTTCATTCTGAAAGCCTCCAGGGAATGACACCGCAGCATTTCCCGCTTGTCCCACAGCGCGTTTATCGCTGCGTCGGATTTGTCCGTCAAAAGCTGCTTTGCATATTGCAGAGCAACGCTCGTCTGGCTTAGCGATACGGACCTGAACCGTATCGGCGCGGGGTCTTCGCCGCTTGTAAGCTCTCCCGACATAGGCAGTATGCCGTTCAGACACAGGTCGAGATACAGCCGCTTCATCATCGGCGCGGTGGGGAAGTAGTCGTCGGCCACGCCGTCGCTCATAAGCATTATCGTATCGGAGCGTCCCCGCGATATCCGCGTTTTGGCGCTTATCGCCTCTGGCTTGCTGTTCTTCTCCGAGAGAAAATCCGTTTCCCCCGAAAAAGCTCCGCTGTCCGCTTCGCCCATTATCTTAAGACAATGCTCGCTGTCGGCGGCGCTGTCCAGCGCGCAGATACATCCGTCGCCTATCTGGACGCACGCCATAAAGCACTCGCGGCCGCCGTTTATTTTCAGCGGAACGATGACCGCCGCAAGGAACGTTGTATACAAGTCCGAAATAACGGGCTTTCTGCCGAGAGCCTTCTCGTAGCGTTCATCATTGCAGAGCTTTTCAAGCTCTTTTTGCTGTGCCGCAAACGCTTCCCTCGCGGACTGCTGCACCAGCGGCGCTATCATTCCGCAAGCCGCCATAAACTCGGCGGAGCTAAGCTCTTCACACAGCCCCTTTTTCACGTCGGGACGCGCTTTGAAAAGCCCCGCGAGGTTTTCCTTGAGATACGCGGCAGCCGTTTCGCTCGAAACGCGCGCGCCTATCCTCGACAGCAGCTTTGAACCCGCGCCGTCGCACACGACAGCGACAGCGCAGTCGTCCGTGTAAGCGATCTCAAAGAAATCGTCGCAGTTCGTACCCTCGTGCTTATGCTTTTTTCCGCGCACTCTCGCGCCGGTCAATCCCGCAAAGCCCGTTTCGGTGTGCTTTTCGTGATACTCCGAGTGCATTTCGGTGCCGTCGTCCGATATTTCCTTATATTGCCACACGGACGCGGTGTGCTCCATAACCTCCATATCCGAAAGCGGTTCGAGCGGCTCTTCGGGAGGCTCGGGAAGCTTTGGCAGTTCTTCCTCCGCAGGCAGGTCCGGCTTTTCGGGGGTCTGTGCCGCGTTGTCATTTGTTTTCCCGCCGCCTTCGCTTAAGGAGTTTTCTTCGGCGCTGTCACTTTTGCCTTGCAGCGTCTGTTTTTTGAGAAACTCACTCGCGGGGACTGCTCCTTTTATCTCAACGCTCTTTTCCGCAGCATCGTCAAATGTTATCGAGAGCTGTGCCTCCGCCGACTCGGAAATATCCGGGCAAGAGGAGGATATGTTCGGGTTGTTGTTCATTCAAATTCACCTATCATAATTCGCGCCGACGCGATTGCCGCGCCGACACTCCGACAAAACCGCCGTTACGGTACGATAACGAAGCCCTGAGGGGGCGGCGGAAGCTCGATAGCCTCGCCCGGCTTTGCGTCTATGCTCTTGGAGCTTGCCTTGATGGAGCTGGATACCCACGCGAAGAACTGCGCCATATCGCCCGCCGTGAGATTGTTCATCATCAGCACGTTGTTGGTGATCTTTTTCAGAGTGTTGGCGTTCGCGTTTGCGCCCGCGCCGCACGCGATGATGTTCCCTGTGGAAACCTGCCGCAGAGCGTCGATGCCGTCGTCGAGGTTATCGGTGGGAGCGCCGTCGGTCATCAGGAACACAAGCGGCTTCCAATCGCCCTTTTGCGTGGCGGTCGACGTGCGCACCTCGTTTTTGATGCAGTCCGCAAGCACCTTCAATGCGCCGCCCAGAGCGGTCGCGCCGCCTGCCTGTATCTGCGGCTCTTTGAAGAGCATAAGCTCGGTGAGCGGGCTTGTCTGCCGCGCGCTGCTGTCAAATGTGATTATCGACAGAAACGCGGTCTCCAATGCCTGAGGATCGCCCTTTAGCTCCGTAATAAGTGTTTTTATTCCCTGCTTTACCGCCTCTATCGGTTCTCCCGACATCGATCCGCTGCAATCCAGCAGCAGATACACGGGCAGTCTTCTGATGTAATCGGACATTTTTGACCTCCGTTATAATTTTTGCTTGTATTGAAAATATACAACTACTCACTTTACATTATAACACTTTTTTCATATAGTGTCAATAGTTTGGCACAAAATTTACACAAATTATCTCGATTTGTTGTGAAAAAAAGCGAAAAAGTACAGACCGTATATAAACTCGATATAAACTCGTGG
>DILZ01000084.1:0-845 GCA_002425305.1 Ruminococcaceae bacterium UBA5579 | reverse complement strand
CCGCGGGGAGAACCACATAAATAAAGGCTTATGTTTTGTAAAAATGACTTTTTCCACAAGCTGAAAGGCTAATATGCATAACACGCTTGATTTTTTACGCAAAATATGGTAAACTATAATTGAATAAAAAATAACACATTGTTAGGTGGTGTTTAAGATAAAAATAAGGGGCGTTGACGTGGGCGAGATGTTCCGCTCACTTAAAACTAAGGAGGGCAGAAAAGAGTTTTATGGAAAGCATAAGGCGATAGTGCTGTATGTCACATTTGGTATCGGAACGACGCTTATATCCCTCGGCAGCTACTATATTTTCCGCGTTCTCTTTCCCAATGCCGAAAGCGCGCCCTCGTGGCTTTCGTGGATATTCAACATAACCGCGAAGCTTCACGTTGAAAGCAGCACTGTGCTGCCCGTTCTTCTTTCGTGGATATTGGCGAACCTGTTCTCGTTTTTTTCGACCAGAGTATATGTTTTCAACAGTCAGGCACATAATTTCGGACGGGTTATGCTTGAGCTGGCGAGGTTTTTCGCTTCTCGAATAGCTACGCTCATCGTTGATATGGTGATAATGTTTCTGCTGGTCGATCTTCCGAATATTCACGGCGGATTGTACGAATTCTGCGCGAAGATATTCTCGAACCTCATCGTGCTGATACTGAATTATATCCTAAGCAAGCTGTTCGTGTTCCGCAAAAAGAAGCAGAAACCAAAGCCGATTTCCGAATCTTCCGACAATAAATAAAATAAAAAGCGCGGAGCATAAAAGCTCCGTCCGAAATTATGTGCCTGACTGTTGAAAACATATACTCTGGTCGAAAAAAACGAGAACGGGTTCGCCAATATCC
>DILZ01000068.1:6260-6388 GCA_002425305.1 Ruminococcaceae bacterium UBA5579 | reverse complement strand
GTTCTAACCAACTGAACTACCGAGCCGGACTCCGTACTCTTTCGATTGACCCCCGATATTTCGGACATCTGTCTAACAGAGCAACGGACGGAATTCGGCAAAAGCCGATGGTGGAAGTTATAGGGCTC
>DILZ01000068.1:6012-6233 GCA_002425305.1 Ruminococcaceae bacterium UBA5579 | reverse complement strand
CAGCTGAGCTAAACTTCCGAAACAGCGTCGAAACAAATACTTTTATCTCAACAACAGTAATATTTTACACCTTTTTGTCCGAGTTGTCAAGGGGTTTTTTTAAATTCCCGAAATTATGTATATTTTGACGAACACGCTCCTATATTTAGCGATTTTGTAAAATCGAAATCTACATCTTGCACAAAAAACAAGTTATTTATTTCAGACTGTATATAAACTCG
>DILZ01000068.1:4335-5956 GCA_002425305.1 Ruminococcaceae bacterium UBA5579 | reverse complement strand
AAGGCAACACCGCACAAAGACCACGCTTCGCGCTTTGTACGCTGCTTGCTTGCACGCATTATGCGCTTTGCGCAAAACGCTTTTCCGTCATTTTTGCCCAAAACTCCTCGAAATACGCCGGTATTACTTCGTCGTTTTGGGCAATCTGACGAAAAATCTGACGGCGCAATCAGCGCACAATCTTTGTGCGGTGTTGCCTTAATTTTTGCAAAAAAAATATATAAACCTATTGAAAACCTAGCTTTTTAGTGGTATAATGATTTGTAAGAAAACAGAGGAAAAACATAGTGCCGATAAATCAAAATCCCAATTGTCGGCTGTGAGATATGGGGGTCGTTAATGAAGATATCAACAAAGGGTCGTTATGCGCTTAGAATGTTGACCGATCTTGCCATTCATCAAGGTTCGGGATGTGTCGCGCTCAAGGACATCGCCGAGCGGCAGAATATCTCGAAGAAGTATCTGGAGCAGATAGTCCCTCTTTTGAACAAGGCGGAGCTGCTGAAAACAAACCGCGGTTATCAGGGAGGTTATGCGCTCGCGAAAGCCCCCGAACAGTATACGGTCGGGGAGATACTGCGCGTTACCGAGGGCGGTCTGTCGCCCGTTTCGTGTCTGCAATACAAGGAAAACACCTGTCCGCGCAAGGCGGATTGTTTGACTCTGCCCGTTTGGGAGGGTCTGTATAAGGCTATCGCGGATTATCTGGACGGGATCACTCTGCGCGACATCATAGAGCAGTCGGCGAACGGCGGGGATTATTGCATTTGAAAGGAGCGGCGGTTATGTTAAAGGATATCCAAGAGAAAATATTGGCGCTGAAAAAGGAAAAGGACGTTTGTATTCTGGCGCACTGCTATCAGACGCACGATATTCTGGAGGTCGCCGATTACGTCGGTGACAGCTTCGGGCTGGCTCAGCAGGCGGCGAAGGCACCGAACAAGACCGTAATGATGTGTGGAGTTCGCTTTATGGCGGAGACCGTGAAGATACTCTGCCCCGAAAAGCGCGTGCTGCTGCCCGAATCCGATGCGGGCTGCCCTATGGCGGAGATGATGGATAAAGCGGCTCTTGAGGAGCTTAAGAAAAAGTATCCCGACTATGCGGTCGCGGCGTATATAAACACAACAGCGGAGCTTAAAACGCTCTGCGACGTGTGTGTAACGTCAAGCTCTGCGGCAAAGATCATCAAGAAAATGCCCGAGGACAAGATACTGTTCATTCCGGATAAAAATCTCGGCGGATATATAGCGGCACAGTGTCCCGAAAAGACGATAGTGACGGCGCAGGGCTGCTGCCCGACGCACGCGCGGTTCACCGCGAAGGACGTTGAGAAAGCCAAAGCCGCTCACCCGAACGCTCTTCTGCTCGTTCACCCGGAATGTGACGCGGACGTTGTGGAAAAAGCCGATTATATCGGCTCTACCACGGAAATTATGAGCTACGCGAAAAGCTCCGAAAAAAGCGAGTTCATAATCGGCACGGAAAACAGTATCGTTCAGCATTTGGGGATAGACTGCCCCGAAAAGAGCTTTTTCCCGCTCTCTAAGGACTTTATTTGCAGCAATATGCAGCTTACAAAAATAGCAAGCGTACTGCACTGTCTGCAAGGAAACGGCGG
>DILZ01000068.1:2195-4257 GCA_002425305.1 Ruminococcaceae bacterium UBA5579 | reverse complement strand
GCGGCGGCGTTGACAGCTCCGTTTCGGCGCTTCTGATGAAAAAAGCCGGCTATGACTGCGTAGGCGTTATGATGAAGCTGTACGGCGACGCGGCGTTTGACGACGCGCGGGCTGTCTGCGAAAGGTTTAAGATGCCTTTTTACGGCTTCGACCTTTCGGAGGTTTTTACGAGCAGAGTTATCGCGCCGTTCGTGCGCTCCTACGAGATCGGAGAAACTCCCAATCCGTGCATAGAGTGCAACCGCTTTCTGAAATTCGGCAGCCTGCTTGAAAAGGCGGCTGAGCTGGGCTGCAAATATATCGCAACGGGGCATTACGCGCGCGTGGAGTTCGACGCGCGGACAGGTCGCTATTTGCTGAAAAAAGCGCTGAACGCCGCCAAGGATCAGAGCTATGTGCTGTATTTTCTCACTCAGGAGCAGCTGGCGCATATCAAGCTGCCGCTCGGCGAATTTACCGACAAAGCTGCGGTGCGGAAAATCGCCGAGGAAAACGGACTGCTCAATGCGCATAAGGGCGACAGTCAGGATATATGCTTCGTTCCCGACGGAGATTACGCGAGGTTTATCCGCGAATATACGGGAGGAAGCTATCCCGAGGGCGATTTCGTTTTGGCAAACGGCACTGTTCTCGGAAAGCACAAGGGCGTTATCGGATACACAATAGGTCAGCGAAAGGGTTTAAATATCTCGTACAGCGAACCGCTGTATGTACTTGAAAAATCGGCGGAGCGCAACACCGTGACACTCGGCACGGCAAGCGAGCTTTATTCGTCGGAGCTTACCGCGCGAAACTTTAATCTTATCTCGCTTCCCGAACCGCCCGAAGAGCCGCTGCGCGTATCCGTCCGCACACGCTATCACGCAAAGGAGGCGGCGGCTACGGCATATTTTTTCGGCGATGGCACGGTAAATCTGCGCTTTGACGAGCCGCAAAGAGCTATCTCCCCGGGACAGGCGGCAGTGCTGTATGACGGTGATATAGTGGTCGGCGGGGGAACGATAACGGCAATTTGATTTGAGAATTGCTCCGTAAAACAGATATTGTGGTCGAAATTTTTTCCAACCGCAAAATGTTCCAAATAAAGATAAAAAAGCGTGTATATAATTGACAATAATTGGACAAGATTTAAATGATAATTTGTGATATGTTACAAAGTTTTCAAAAAAATGTTATTTACCCCTTGATTTTTTCATAATATGAGGTAAAATATAATTAGCAATCATTAGACTAGAGTGCTAAAAGTATATGCTTTTTGCGCCTGTGCTATTTTTAGGAGGATTTTTACAATGACGATCAAACCTTTAGCAGACAGAGTAGTGATCAAATCCGTTGAAGCGGAGGAAACCACGAAAAGCGGCATCATACTTACGGCTGCCGCGCAGGAGAAGCCTTCCATTGCGGAGGTCGTAGCGGTAGGTCCCGGCGGAGTAGTTGACGGAAAAGAAATCAAGATGTTCGTCAAGGTTGGGCAGAAGGTCCTTATCAGCAAGTATTCGGGTACCGAGGTCAAGGTAGACGGTGAGGAATACTCTATCGTAAGGCAGGATGATATCCTTGCTGTCGTTGAGGGCGGAGAAACCAAAGCGGCTCCCAAGACCGGCAGAGCTGCCAAANNCGGAACAGCGGCAAAAACAAAGACCGCTGCTAAGACAAAAACAGCAGCCAAGACGGCTAAGACCACCGAGAAGAAAGCTCCCGCAAAGCGCGGCAGAAAGCCCGCAGCGGCTAAGGCTAGCACTTCCAAGACCGCTGCTAAGACGCCCGTGAAGCGCGGCAGAAAACCGGCAGTGAAGAAGTAAGCCGGTGCAAAAGCCATTTTTCGGCGAACGCATTATGTGTTCGCCGTTTAAATTGAAACATAATAGTGTACACTAAGGAGGAACTATCAGTATGGCAAAGGACATTATTTACGGCGAGGAAGCGAGAAAGGCTCTGCAAAAGGGAATAGATACGCTTGCGGATACCGTTAAGATCACACTCGGACCGAAGGGAAGAAACGTTGTGCTGTCGAAGAAATACGGCGCTCCGCTTATTACCAACGACGGTGTTACTATCGCCA
>DILZ01000068.1:1941-2159 GCA_002425305.1 Ruminococcaceae bacterium UBA5579 | reverse complement strand
GTCGCAACAAAGACCAACGACGCGGCGGGCGACGGCACTACCACGGCTACGCTGCTTGCACAGGCACTTGTCCGCGAGGGAATGAAGAACATCGCGGCGGGCGCTAACCCTATGGTCGTTAAGAAGGGTATGAAGAAGGCTGTTGAGGCTGCTGTTGCGGAGATAAAGAAGAACTCCAAAAAGGTAGCGGGCTCTGCCGATATCGCGCGTGTGGCGAC
>DILZ01000068.1:1241-1804 GCA_002425305.1 Ruminococcaceae bacterium UBA5579 | reverse complement strand
TATATGGTCACCGATACCGATAAAATGGAGGCGGCTCTTGACAACCCCTACATTCTCATCACCGACAAGAAGATATCCTCTATTCAGGATATACTCCCGCTGCTCGAGCAGATCGTACAGTCGGGCAAAAAGCTGCTTATCATTGCTGAGGACGTTGACGGCGACGCGCTCACCAACCTTATCCTCAACAAGCTGCGCGGCGTGTTTACCTGCGTTGCGGTAAAGGCTCCCGGTTTTGGCGACAGACGCAAGGATATCGCTATCCTCACGGGCGGCGAGGTAATCACCGACGAGCTTGGTCTTGACATCAAGGATACTCAGATAAGCCAGCTCGGTACGGCTAAGCAGGTGAAGATCACCAAGGAGAACACTATCATTGTTGACGGCGCGGGCAAGTCCGCAGACATCAAGGCTCGCATTAACGAGATAAAGAACGCTATCGACGCTACAACCTCCGAGTTTGACAAGGAGAAGCTCCAGGAGCGCCTTGCCAAGCTCTCCGGCGGCGTTGGCGTTATCAAGGTCGGCGCGGCTACCGAGGTCGAGATGAAGGAGAAGAAGCT
>DILZ01000068.1:840-1233 GCA_002425305.1 Ruminococcaceae bacterium UBA5579 | reverse complement strand
CAGCCGTTGAAGAGGGTATCGTTGCGGGCGGCGGAGTTGCGCTTATCAACGTAATGCCCGCTGTTGAGAAGGTTCTCGCGAAGCTTGAGGGCGACGAAAAGACGGGCGCGGCTATCGTGCTGAAGGCTCTTGAAGAGCCGATCCGTCAGATCGCTTTGAACGCAGGCGTTGAAGGCTCTGTTATCATCGATACCATAGTTAAGAACGGCAAGGTTGGCTACGGCTATGACGCTTACAATGAAAGCTACGGCGATATGATAAAGAAGGGCATCGTAGACCCCGCAAAGGTAACGCGCTCCGCTTTGCAGAACGCTTCCTCCGTTGCGGAAATGGTCCTCACCACCGAGAGCCTTGTTGCCGACAAGCCCGAGCCCGAAGCTCCCGCTGCCGCAG
>DILZ01000068.1:0-833 GCA_002425305.1 Ruminococcaceae bacterium UBA5579 | reverse complement strand
TTAGAGGTTAGAGGTAAGAAGTTAGAAATTAGAAAACAGCCCGTACAGAGATGTGCGGGCTGTACGTTTCGGTCAAAAACTTGTTTCAAAACTTTTGTCGGTTGATTTTGAAAAATGCTTGACATAATGTGAAAATTGTGTTATAATAAAGTGATAGCTTTAATTGTGTGTTTTTTTAAGGAGGATTTTATTATGTTTTGTCCCAAATGCGGAGCGCAGCTTCCCGACGGAACTCAATTTTGTTCGGAGTGCGGAGCGTCAACGGAGACGGCAGATCAGGGAACGGTTCAGTCTGTTCCTCAGCCCACACAATCTTTTGCCGCACCTTCTCAGCCTGTGCAGCCTACATATCCGCAGGGCGGTCAGCAGCCCGGATATGCGGCTCCTGTTTACGGTCAGACGGTTGTGAAGAAAAAGCCGCCTGTTGTGCCTATCATTATCGGAGTTTGTTCCGCGGCACTCGTGGCTTTCCTTATCGTTTTGTTTACTGTTATAATACCCAATAACAGCGGTGTCAAGGGAAAGCTCAGACACAAGTGGAGTTATTCTGCCAGTGCTATGGGAATGACAGTGTCTATGACATATGATTTCAAGAATAACAAAGTGGATATGATGGGTATGAGTGTGGATATGGAATGGAAGGTAACCGGTGATGATACCCTGTCCATTACTATGTCTGCATTGGGTAAAACGGAGACTGTGGATATGAAGTTCCAGTTGAGTTCCGACAACAAGTCGCTCACGCTTGCTCCGATCGATGGTTCGGACGATCCAATCACACTTACACGAGCCGACTGATAATTTAGTTGGGAGATTGAAAAATGTTTTGTCCT
>DILZ01000115.1:3132-24353 GCA_002425305.1 Ruminococcaceae bacterium UBA5579 | reverse complement strand
CCCGTCCAGCCCTCGCCGTACAGGAGTATATCGGGGTTTATCGCACGCAGCTTGCGCTCCGCTTCACGCAGCGTTTCGATATCCAACAGCCCCATAAGATCAAAGCGAAAGCCATCAAGGTGATACTCACGAGCCAGGAACACAAGACTGTCCACGATGAATTTCCGCGCCATTGAACGTTCGGAGGCAAACTCGTTCCCGCAGCCGGAGCCGTTGGAAAACGCGCCCGTTTCCGTGTCCGTGCGGAAATAATATCCCGAAAACAGCTTTTGAAACGCCGAATTATCGACATCGAAAACGTGATTATACACCACGTCAATAACAACGCCCAATCCCTTTTTATGCGTAGCCGCGATAAGTTCCCGCAGTTCCATTACTCCGTCCTTCTGCGAATAATATGCGGAGGGCGCGTTGTAAAATCGCGGGTTGTAGCCCCAGTTGTATTCGCCGCCGTCCATATCAAAGTCGAACACGGGCATAAGCTGAATATGCGTTGCGCCCAGCTTGCGAATATACGGCAATCCCACTCTGTCGCCGTAAGAATTCGCCGCCTTGCTCTCGCAAAAAGCCGCAAACTTCCCGCGATTTACAAAACGCGAGTTTTCGTCCATGGAAAAATCACGGACGGAAAGCTCGCAGATGACCGCGTCCTCGGGGTCGGGGAACGCGATCGGGCGGTCATTCATCCAATTTTTCGGAGCGTGGCGGCGCATATTCACAACGATCGACCGCTCACCGTCCGCCGTCACGGACTTCGCGTAAGGGTCGGCGCACTCGACGGTTTCACCGCCCTGCGTTACTGCAAATGTGTAATAAACTCCGTCCAGGTCGCCGCGCACTCTGCACTCAAAAACTCCGTCCTTTGAACGCATTGCCGCGCGTTTTACAACAGAGCCGTCCTCACCGTAAAACCGCAGCTCAACGCGCTCCGCANNGCGGCTGCCACACGCGGAACGTCGTCCCTTTTTCGGTGCAATTTGTTCCCAGCGCGCCGTCAAACGTTCGCGCCTCAATAAAATCAAGATCAATCATCATAATCGTCCAAAAAACCGTGTATCGTTCCGTCCTTATCTTTATAAGAGATCAGGCGGTCAAGCCGAACGTTGCATACCGATCGGAAAATGTTCTGCTCTATCTGCGGATTGTCCTCGGCAAGCCGCACTATCAGCCGCTTTATAAGCTTGCGCTTGGAACCCTCCTCCCTCTTCGTCACGCGGCACGCGCACTGCAAAAACTCCAGTCCGCAGAACTCGCGCCACGCGATTATATCCCGCTCGCGCACGAAATACAACGGTCGGATAAGCTCCATTCCCGCAAAGTTTTGCGCCTTCAGCTTCGGCAGCATAGTCTGCGCCTGTCCGCCGTATATCATTCCCATTAAAATGCTCTCAATAACGTCGTCGAAATGGTGTCCTAAAGCTATTTTGTTGCACCCCAGCTCCCGCGCCTTGTTGTAGAGATGTCCGCGCCGCATTTTCGCGCAGAGAAAGCACGGGGCGCGCTCCGTACCTTCTGTGTGCTTGAATATCTCCGTTTGAAACGTTTCTATCGGCAGATCGAGCCGCGCGGCATTCGCTTTTATCAGCTCGAGATTTTCATCGGAGTATCCGGGATCCATTACAAGATACTTCACGGAGATCGGTATATTACCGTGCTTTTCGTATTCACGGAACAGCACCCCCAGCAGCATAGAATCCTTGCCGCCCGAAACGCAGACACACAAGCTGTCGCCGCTTTTCAGCAGTCGGTATTCCTCTATCGCCTTCGTGAATTTCCTGTGTATCGTTTTCGAAAACTCGACGTGCAGAGCCTCAGCGGGAGTTATTCCTTGTCCCATTTCGCCGATTTCCTCAGATATCGCTCCGCAAGCGCACGCAGCCGCTTTGCCAACGCGGGCTTCAGCGCGTTCTTTTTCATACGCCACGTCCAGTTGCCGCCCAACGTAGACGGAACGTTCATTCGTGCCGCCTTGCCAAGCCCGAGGATATCCTGCATCGGGATTATCGTCAGGTTGGACGGGGACGCATAGCACGCGCGGACAGCACGGCGGTTAAACTTCTCAAACGGCTTTTTCCCGAGATATCTGTTCGCCATCGCCTTCGATCTCATATCCGCCTCGGCGTACCACTGCACAACGGTCGCGTTGTCGTGCGTACCGGTATAGCAAACCGAGTTCTGCGGGTAGCGGTGCGGAAGGTGGTCGTTGTCGCTGTATTCGGGGTTAAAGCCGAACTGCAAGACCCTCATTCCCGGGAAACCGGAGTCCGCAAGCAGCTTTTTAACGCTGTCGAAAATCTCGCCCAGATCCTCGGCGATTATGCTTATATTGCCGAGCTTTTGCTTTATCGCGTTGAACAGCGCCATTCCGGGACCCTTCTCCCAGGTGCCGTTTATGGCGGTCTTTTCGCCGTAAGGAACTGCCCAATAAGTGTCGAACGCGCGGAAGTGATCTATGCGCAGCATATCGAACATCTCGGCGGTCTTTTTCACGCGCTCTATCCACCAGGCAAATCCCGTCTGCTTCATCTTTTCCCAATTGTACAACGGGTTGCCCCAAAGCTGTCCGGTTTTGGAAAAGTAATCGGGCGGCACACCCGCAACTCGCTTCGGATAAAGGCGGTCGTCAAGCTCAAACAGGTCGGGGTGCGCCCACACGTCCGAGCTGTCGGGAGAAACGTATATCGGAATATCTCCGATGAGCTTTACCCCCTTTGCCGTACACGCGCCGTGAAAACGCGTCCACTGCCTGAAAAACACATACTGACACCACTTCACATAGCGGATCTCGTCCTTAAGCTCGTCGGCGTAGCGAGCCATCGCGCCCGCGCTTCTGAATCGGATATCGTCGTCCCAATCAAACCACGATTTCCCGCCGAAACGCTTCTTTATCGCGATAAACAGCGCGTAATCGTCCAGCCACACCGCCTGCTCACGGCAAAACGAGGTGTAGCCGACGTCGTCGGTGAATCTCGCGAACGCTTTTCTCAGCAGCACGTCACGCGTCTTGCTTATTTTGTCGTAATCGGTGAACTCGGGGTCTGCGCCGAAATCCGCGTTTTCACATTCGGCTTTCGTTATCAGCTCCTGCCTGCAAAGCTCGTCAAGGTCTATAAGCAAATGGTTTCCCGCGAATGACGAAAAAGGCTGATACGGCGAATCCCCGTATCCCGTAGGTCCTACGGGAAGCACCTGCCACCAGCTTTGCCCCGCCTTTTGCAGCCAATCCGCGAATTTTTCAGCCTCCTCGCCGAGCGTTCCTATTCCGTAAGGCGAGGGCAGCGAGGTGATATGCATAAGAACTCCGCAGCTTCTTTTCATAAAATCATCTCCAAATCTACTTTCTTAATATACTTCCGATAACTATCAACATCATTCCCAACGGCGCGGCAGACGTTAAAAATATCGACGCGGATTTCACCGCTGCCGTTGATTCGGGACTGTTCATTCCCAAGAACATTACTACAAAAAACGGTATGATAAACAATCCCAGACCTACATACTTCAAGATGTTTCCCACGATCCTGCGCGGTTTTTTCTTCTCATTTTCGCGCCGTTTGATCTCATTTTGTATAAGTGCGTTTGTGTAAGCGTTCGTTCCGTTAAATCCGCTTTGGTTCGGATACGGCGGATAATCGCCGTTCAACGTTCGGCTGGTTATAATATTATCAAAAACCCCAAGCAGCTCAATAACATAGGGGTCGTTTTGCGCCGCCACGGTCTTTAAATATTCCGGATCGAAAAAAACCTTCTGCACCGATGTATATTGAAGCAGCCGCTGAACGTCGGGGTCTTGCTTTGTACGCTCGTCGAGCAGCAGCGGCTCGTATTTCAGCGCGTTTTTTTTCGTCTCTTCGGACTTCTTGCCGCCGTTCGCCTTATCACCGCCCTTTGATATGATAACCCCCGCAACAAACACTATGAGGAACAATACCATACCGATGGGTAAAACGATAGACGCATCTATTCTTATACTCAAAATAAGAGTGAGAAAAACAATGGTGAAGCCCGCAACGGCAATTATTACAAGCTGCTTTTGTCTTTTATCGTTGTTCATAATCCGATCACCCCGTTTTCATCTGCAAGCTGTGAAAGCACGCTTACCAACTCCTGTAAATGAGGATCGGCAAGCTCTTCGGACGCGGTTGGAAATTGTCCGCTGAAAAACGCTTTCTGAACGGACTCGTACTGCAGCAGCCGCTGAACGTCGGAATATTGCTTTGTACGCTCATCAAGCAGCAGCGGTTCGTATTTCATCGCGTTTTTCTTAGACTCACCCGACACCTTGCCGACGCCGTTTGCCTTATTGCCGTCGTTTCCTATGAAAATTCCCGCCACGACCGTCAGCAGGAAGAACAATCCCACGCCGACAAGAAAAATGATGTGATTACCCGTGCTTGCGGTCAACAAAATAGTGAGCAAAATAATAACGGTGCCAGTCAGGACAACTAGCTTTTTTCTTTTATCGTTGTTCATAATCCGATAACTCCGTTTTCATATACTAATTTCTCCAATACTTTCTGTCAAGACTTCTGAAGCCTATCGCCTGCGAGATATGCGATCTCTCAATATCCTTTGAGCCTTCAAGGTCGGCGCACGTTCTTGCCACTTTAAGTATCCGGTCATATGCTCTCGCGGAAAGTCCCAGCTTGTCGAACGCCCGTTTCAGCATATCCTCCGCTTGCGCGGACATCATGCACACCTCAGCTATAACGTCGCTCGTTATACGGCTGTTGGATCTTATTCCCGTGCCTTTATACCGCTGCGCCTGAATATCCCGCGCCCGCTGAACGCGCTCCGCTATTGCTGCGGACGGTTCCTGCGGCTTACGCTGCGAAAGATCGTCGAACTCCACCGGACTTACCTCTATCTGAATGTCTATCCTATCCAATACGGGCTGTGATATCTTGTTAAGATACGCGTTTACCTGCTTCGGCGAGCAGGTGCATTTTTTCTTGGGGTTTCCGAAGTTTCCGCACGGACACGGGTTCATTGCCGCGACAAGCATAACGTCGCACGGATAGTTCACCGAGCCGCTTGCGCGGGAAATAGTGATGTCGCCGTTTNNTCGGCTGCCGCAGCGTTTCAAGCACCCGTCTGTCAAATTCGGGAAGCTCGTCGAGAAAAAGCACTCCGTTGTGCGCCAGCGATATCTCGCCGGGCTTTGGTACGCTTCCGCCGCCGACAAGCATCACGCCTTTTGCCGTATGGCTCACCGAACGGAACGGGCGGCGCGTCACAAGAGGCTGGCGCGGGTCGATAAGACCCGCTATTGAGTGTATCTGCGTGGTTTCTATGCTCTCATCAAATGTTATCTTGGGTAAAATAGACGGTATGCGCTTCGCAAGCATTGATTTCCCCGAACCGGGCGGACCGAGCATAAGTATGTTGTGCGAGCCCGCCGCCGCGACCTCTATGGCTTTCTTCGCGGAATATTGCCCCATAACGTGCGCAAAATCCTCATCGCCTGAGAGGGCGTTCCCGGCGGGTATGTATCGCGGCTCGGGAGAAAGTCCGCTCCCCGTACGCAGATGATCGATTATCTGCGAGATGTGCTCCGCGCCGTAAACCGTTATGTTTTCCACCACGGAAGCCTCCCTGGCATTCGCGGCAGGCAGGAAAATGCGCTTTATGCCGTTTTTCGCCGCCTCTATCACCATACTCAGCACACCGTTCACCGAGGCAAGTGTGCCGTCAAGAGAAAGCTCGCCGATAAACGCCGCGTCGTCAAGCTCTGTGTTGATAACGCCGCTGAGTGTCAAAAGCGCCGCTGTTATCGGCAGATCGAACATCGCGCCTGTCTTGCGGACACTTGCCGGAGCAAGGTTCACCGTCACCTTTCCTCCCGGAAGAGCAAGCCCTAGCTGCCCCAGCACCGCGCGTATCCGCGCCTTGCTCTCCTGAACGGCAACATCGGGCATTCCAACTATATCAAAGCTTGGCTGCCCCGCCGAAGCGGACGCCTCCACCGTCACCAAAAACGCGTTCAAGCCAAACAGCCCCGCACTGTTTATCTTACTGAACAATAAAACACCCCCAACACAGCCGACAACGCACATAGCATTGATTTCAGAGAAAACGGTTTCCAAAACCGAAAAACGACATAAATTGTCGGTAATACATTTGTACATTATATATTGTACCATATATTTGTGAAAATTGCAACGCTAAACACAAATATATTTTGCGAAATTTTCACATTTGCACATATATTTTTAGTTGAAATAATTTTCGATATATGGTATAATATATGATGTATGAGTATAACAATGCAGAAAGAAGACCATATGATCAAAAACAACGAACAGCCCGAAAGGCAGATAATATACGGGAAAAACGCCGTCTTTGAGGCGCTCAGCTCCGAAAAGGAGATAGATACGCTGTTTGTGCAAAAGGGCGCGACGCTTGGCGGAATGATCGATAAAGCAAAAAAGCGCGGCGTCGTCGTTAAGGACGCAAGCGCCGAAAAGCTTTCGGCGATGTGTGGCACGGCAAAGCACGGCGGTGTCGCGGCGGAGCTTTGCGCAGCGGAATATGCCGAGCTTGACGACATTCTGGCAGTTTCTGCGGAAAAGGGTTTGCCGCCGTTTATAATCATCGCGGACGAGATAGCCGATCCGCACAATCTCGGTGCGATAATCCGGAGCGCGGAGGCCGCAGGCGCGGACGGGGTAGTGATTCCGAAACGACGCTCCGCGTCCTTGAACTCGACGGTTTTCAAAACAAGCGCGGGCGCGGCTGCCTGGATAAAGGTCGCGAGGGTCGCAAACCTCGTGGATACGATAAAGACGCTGAAGAAACGCGGCGTCTGGGTCTACGGAATGGAAGCGGACGGCGACCCCTACGACAAAACGGACTTTACGGGCGGCACGGCAATAGTGGTCGGCTCGGAGGGCTTCGGGCTTGGAAGGCTGGTACGCGAAAGCTGCGATGCCGTGGTAAGCCTTCCGATGAACGGCAAAGTTAATTCGCTGAACGCGTCCGTTTCGGCGGGAATATTGATGTATGAAATAGTGCGGCAGCGCAGTTTAAAGCGGTAACTGCGGATACGCAGCACGGCGATTACAGATTAAGGAGAGAACAAAATGGCTGACGAAAAATACAGCATTGACGACATTCTCAAAGAGCTTGACAGCACACGCACCGGGAAATCCAGAAAAAACACTTACAGAGAAAGCGTGACGGATATCCTCGGAGACGGCGATGAAATAGACAGGCTGATAAAATCGGGAAGACAGAAGAAAAAGCCCGATCTCAGCGTGACGGAAGTGATAGACTCTATCGGAACCGGCAGGCAGCGCGAGCNNGTGAGCCGGTGAAAAGCGCAAGACAGCGCACCGACAGCGAGGTCGAAGCACGAATAGCAACGGATGTTTCCAAGGCGGTGGAAAATAAGCCGCCCGTTCGTCCCGCGTATGACGATGACGTAAAGGAGTTCCCCGCAAGACAGCGGACCGATGACGAAGTCGAGGCGCGCATAGCAAAGGATATTTCAAACGCCGCCGATATGAAGCGGTGGGGAGAGCTGTCCGGCGCCCACGAAGATGAGAACGACGAGGACGTGAAAACATACTCTTACGGCTCCGAACCCGCACAGCGCAACGACGACAGCATAGAGCTTCACGACGTTAAAACCTTCGTTCCGTCCGAAACTATGGAGCTGCGCCGCCAAAAGAAGCTGGACGAGTTTCAGAACGCAATGCTGAAATTTGACAGCGAAGCAGAAGACCCCGATGATATGCTCGATTCGCTGAACCCTATGGAATCACGCGAAAAGGCGGAGGCAGAACTTAAAGACAATGAGGACACCGACACTCTTGCCGTAAGCGGAAACGAGCTTAAAAGCCTCGGCAAGGGCGACGAGCACATCAAGGAGTATATCCCGTCCGTATCGCGCAAACGCGAGCACTCCGACGAGAAAACGACTTCCGCCGCGCGCCAGGCTCCGTTCACCGGAGAGCTTCACGTTGGCGAAAGCATAATCGAAGCCCTGAACAAAAAAATAAACGAGCAAAGCTCGGATATCCCGATATCCGACGACCTAAATATAGCTCCCGCCGGCGAAAACGCCGAAGAAATACCCGAGGATAACGGCGAGCTGGATAAAATAAAACAGGCAAACGAACTTGCAAAGAAGAAAAAGCGCAGGATATCCGAATTTATTCTCGACAAGCAAAGCGATACAGAAGAAACGGATAAAATAACAACACCGCCGGAGCAATCGGAAACTGTTTCTGCGGACGCGGAGAATGAGGTCATCGTAGACATCAACGATGAGAATGTGATACGCGAAAGGCTTAACCGTGCCTCCAAGGGACTTTGGGGCAGACTTATCATTTTGGCGGTGCTGTTTGCGGCAGCCGTTTTCATCGGCGCGGTCAACTTGTTCGGATTAAACATCGGGCGGCTCGGAAATATGCTGAGTTATCGCTCCGTACCCGAAAACTATCTTTACGCGCACCTGGCTATCGGTATTCTTGCCTTCACCGCCTGCTCCTCTGTGGTTTCCAACGGCTTTTCGCGTCTGCTGAAACTGCGTCCCGACGGCGACACGCTGTGCGCCCTGGCGTATGTTGGATCTATCGTTGCGGTGATCCCGTATCTGTTCTCAAATATATATATTCAGCGCGGATTTTCGCATATATATATTATGATCTCACTTGCCTCAATGATATTCAACACCGTATCAAAGCTGTTGACGGTAAAAACCGCGCAGAACAACTTTGAATTCGTTTTCGGGAACAACAGCAAATACTTTATCGAACGCTGTACGGGCAACGGCGCGGAACAGCTCGCAAAGGGCGCGGTCGAGGGTATGCCGGCGATAGCTTCGATACGCAAGACCGAAATGCTGTGCGACTTCATAGTATCGACCTACTGCGAGGACGCTTCCGACAGAATGTCCCGAAAGCTCGTGCCGGTAACTATTGCCGCCGCGATAATAGGCGGTGTGATCGCGTTCTTTACCTGCCGCACCGATCTTCCCGAATGCCGCGGCTCTTGGGCGTCAACGGTAAGCTCTGCGATTTTGGCGGTATCGGCGGCGTTCTCAAGCTCGATGACCGTCACACTGCCGGTATTTCTTGCATCGCGCAGAGCAAAGGCACGGGGCGTCGCCATATTGGGCTACGGCGCAGCAGAGGAAATGAGCGAAACAAATGCCGTTCTTACAAATGCCAAAATGCTGTTCCCGGCGGAGACAATAAGAATAGTCAATATATGCGGCTATGATACGCCCAAAACGCGCGGCGAAGGCAAGATGAATATTGACGAGGCTATAATCTACGCAGCAAGCCTTGCGCTGACCGCAGACAGTGTGATGTCCGACGCGCTGTTTCACATACTGAGCTACAAAAAGGAGCTTTTAAAGCCTGTTTCGGGGTGCGTTTATGAAAACAACCTCGGCGTTATGGGCTGGATAGACCGCCGCAGAGTGCTTCTCGGTACGCGCGCGCATATGAAGGCGCATGAAATAACTGTGCCGAACACCAAAAAGGAAGCCGCCGCAAACAAAAACAACGATGAGGTAATATACCTCGCGGTCGGCGGAGAGGTATGCCTGCTGTTCTTCGTAAGACCGATAGCCAATCCCGAGATAAGACGCGCGGTAAGAGAGCTTGCGTTCCGCGATATCTCGATAGTCGTAAAGACCGTGGACGGAATGATAACCGCCCCCGTGTTGTCGCGCGTGTTCGGGATAGATGCGGAAAGCGTTAAGATACTTCCGTTTAAGGCGCACCAAACCTTTGATGAAAACACTAAATTCGTATCCGACGGCAGCGCGGCAGTTACCTGTGACGGCACGTTCGCGTCGATGTCGAACTCGGTGGTCGCTTCAAGAGCGATCCGCGACAGGACAACGATAGGCAATATTATGCAGGCGGTCGGCGTGGGACTGGCAATCATCGTGGCGATCATCTTTATGATGCTTTCAAACGAGGATCAGCTTGATAAATTCAATATATTCAATGTGTTCAATCTGCTGTTGTTCAATACAGTCTGGGGCGCTCTGACGCTGGGCGTTCAGTTCTTCAGGAGAACATAATGACGCTTGACGAGGAATATATGGAGAAAGCCCTTGCGCTGGCGCAAAAAGCCGCCGAACACGGAGAAGTGCCGGTCGGGGCGATAGTTGCGGATAAAGACGGCAATATCATCGGCGAGGGATACAACCGCCGCGAAGAGCTGTGTTCACCAACCGCCCACGCGGAAATGCTGGCGATAGAACAGGCTGCACAAAGACTGCAATGCAGACGGCTTTCCGGCTGCACTCTGTATGTTACGCTTGAGCCTTGCCCGATGTGCGCGGGAGCTATTATGAACGCGGGACTTAAACGCGTAGTCTACGGCGCGTTCGACGAAAAGAACGGCGCTTGCGCTTCGGTAGTGACACTGTTTGACGAAAAGTTTACGCATACGCCGCTTGTGCGTTCAAGAGTGCTGGAAAAGCGCTGCGGCGATGTTTTAAGCGAATTCTTCAAGACGCTCAGAGGCAAAGAAAAATCGACCGGCGACGTCAGCCGACACGAATAGTTGTCGCGAAAACATAAAGCTGTTTGGGTAAACTAATGGGAAAAAACAAATATCAAGCCCTTGCGGGTAATATGCTGATATTGACCATAGGTCAGTTCAGCTCAAAGCTGCTTGTGTATGTAATGCTGAAATTCTACACAAGTATGCTAGGCGAGGCGGGCTTTGGCACGATGAACATCATCGTTTCCACGGCAGGTCTGCTGATATCTGTTGTAACGCTGTCCATTGCGGACGGCGTGCTTCGGTTTGCCCTGGAAAAAAACAATAACGGCAAAATGGTCTATTCCATCGGGATAAACATCTGTCTTGTGGGCGGGCTGATATTTGCGGTGTTCGTGCCGCTTATCGGAATGGTGCCGATGCTGAATGGCTATGAATGGCTGATCTACATATACGTTGTCATAGGATCGATAAAGGAGGTAAGCGGCATTTATGTGCGCTGCCGATATCAGCCGGGCGGCGTTAAGCTGTTCGCCGTGGACGGCATTATAACAACGATCTCGACGATACTGTTTAATCTGCTGTTCCTCGGCGTTTTCAAGATGGGCGTTTACGGTTATATTTGGGCTGTCATTATCGGCGATGTGACCTCGATGTTTTTCTTAAATTACACAGCTAAGCTGTTTACGCAATATCGTCCGCTTCACAACGACAGAACGCTGCGCGCTGCGATGCTCAGATACAGCATACCGCTTATGCCGACTATGATAATGTGGGCGATAATAAACAGCTCGGATATGTATATGGTGGAGGGCTTGATAAGCGCGGAAGCGAACGGCATCTACACGTTCGCGTATAAGTTCCCGAACCTTGTTACTATCGTCGTCGGGATATTCGCGCAGGCGTGGCGTATGACGGCGATAACGGAACGCAACTCGCGGACCACTTCCATATTCTATTCCAATACGCTGAGTATGCAGCAAACGATGATGTTTCTTACCTGCGGCGGGATAATGCTGATTCTGCGCCCGATAATCATTCCGTTTTTTGGCGACGAAAGGTTTTCCTCGGCGTTTTTCTATGTGCCGACACTGCTTTTCGCGACCATCTTCCAGGCAATGGACAACTTCCTTTCAAGCATTTACGAGGCGGCGCGGAAGACCTCTCACGCGATGATATCCTCCTGCATAGGCGCGGCGGCGAACATACTTCTGAACCTCATACTTATCCCGATACCGCAGCTTGGCATAGAGGGCGCGGCGATCGCCACTCTCGCAAGTTATGTGATAGTATTCATCTACCGCATAATCGACACAAAAAAGTATCTTTATATGACGATCTTCTGGCCCAAGATCATCGTAAATCTGCTTTTGCTGATGTCGATGGCATTTTCGATAATGTTTATGGAATACGGGGCGCTGCAAAACATATTCAACGCGGTATTCTTTATCACGATAGCCGCGCTGAATTTCAAATGCTGTGTTCAGTCGGTCGAGGCTGTATTGAACAAACGCCTTGGTAAAAATAACGAGGAATGATCCTATGAAGAAATATCTTGAGATAGCGAAAATAACCGCAACGCACGGGATTCGCGGCGAGGTGCGCTGCCAATACTACTGCGACGCGCCCGAGGTGCTGTGCGAATTTGACACATTATATCTTGACAAGGGAAGCCGCGAGGTTCATATTGAACGCGCCTATCCGCACAAGAATATCGTCGTGATGAAAATAGAGGGCGTGAACACCGTAGAGGACGCTCAGAAACACGTCGGAAAACTTCTTTATCTTGACCGCGAAGACGCTGAGCTTCCCGAGGAAACTTATTTTATCCAGGACATAATCGGACTTGTGGTAAAGGACGCGGAAACCGGAGAGATATACGGCAAGGTCGCAGAGATATATCAGAACGGGGCAGCGGACGTGTATTCTATAAAAAAGGACGACGGCACGGAGCTGATGTTCCCGTGCGTCGGCGAGGTCGTGAAAAAGATAGACGTCGAGGGCGGCGAGATACTGATAACGCCGCTTAACGGCTTGTTTGAGGTGGAGTAACGTGAGGATAGATATAGCGACGCTGTTTCCCGATATGTGCGACGCCGTTCTAGGAACAAGCGTTCTCGGACGCGGGATAAAAAACGGCTTTATCGAGATACACACGCACGATATAAGGCACTACACCGAGGACAAGCACCGCAACGTGGACGACAAGCCCTACGGCGGCGNNGGCACGGGACTTGTAATGCAGGCTCAGCCGATATACGACTGTATTCGGGCGATACAAGCGCAGCACAAAGCGCCGCCGCGCGTAATCTATATGTCGCCGCAGGGCGAAACTCTCACGCAGGACAAGGTGCGCGAGCTTAGCCGCGAGGACGGACTTATTTTGCTTTGCGGGCATTATGAGGGCGTAGATCAACGCGTCCTTGACGAGCTGAACGCCGAGGAGCTGTCCGTCGGGGATTACGTTCTTACGGGCGGCGAACTGCCCGCGCTGATAGTCTGCGACGCCGTGGCGAGATTGCAGGAGGGCGTTCTCCCGAACGAGGACGCGTATTCCATTGAAAGCCACTATAACGGTCTTCTGGAGTTCCCGCAGTATTCCCGCCCCGAGGTCTGGCGCGGACGAGCCGTGCCGGAGATACTTCTTTGCGGAGATCACAAGAAGGTCGCCGAGTGGCAGGCGGAACAGGCACTTGAGATAACACGGCAAAAACGTCCCGATATGTATGAGAAGTATTTAAGTGATCACGCGGAGGAGCTTGCGGAGAAAGCCGCGCGTGAGGCAAAACGCGCCGAGCGCAAGCGCAGACGCGAAGAGCGTAGGAACAACGGCGGATAGATCGTAATTTGTGGGGATATGAGATGAATAGGATAATACCAAAGATAGGTGCTGCAATAGTAACATTAACCGTTTTTCTTTTTGCGGTATTTTTACTTACGGGCTTTTCGGGCGGGCAGTATTTTGTATGCTCTTTTCTGCCTTTGGGATATATAATGATGTCTGCGGGCTTTCAGCACGAAAGCGATGAAGACAGGCGTGTTTCCGCGAATATAGGATTGGTTTTCGCGGCGGTGTATGCGGTGCTGGTGCTGTTGGTCTACTTTTCGCAGCTCGCTTTTGTAAGCCTTGAGAGCCTGAACGAACAGGCGGAGCGCGTACTGTCCTTCCTTCCGGGCAGCCTTATGTTCGGCTATGACCTCCTCGGTTACGGAATGATGTCACTTTCCACATTCTTTATAGGTCTGTCGATGAAGCCCCAAAAAAAGCCCGATAAATGGCTCAGATACCTTATGATGATACACGGTGTCTTCTTTCTCGGATGCTTCTTTATGCCGATAACGGGCGTTTTCTCGACAGCCTCCGCCTCAGATAGCATCGGCGGCAATATTGCCCTTCTTTTCTGGTGCGCCTACTTCATTCCAATAGGTATATTGACGTACAGGCATTTTGGAAAAGAAAAATGATAAATCCCGAATTTACTAACGGAAACAAATGGGGTTTTGTATGGAACAGATATTTCATATCGGCGGCTGTCCAATATGCAAAGACTACGGCAGAATGGAGATACTTTTTGATACCGCAAACCAAAAATGCTTTGCAATGTGTGAGGAATGTTTACTTGAATTTTCTTCAATAAACGATTACATCAACAATAAAAACGGGCGCAGGGTCTTTCTTTCGGAGAATGACATAATAACAGTCAGACCCGCTTTATTAAAGGAAATAGAAAATACACAATGGTATCCTTATATTACGGATAGGATATGTGATTAACATCTTAACAGTGAAAGGAAAAATATGACGAAAAACTTATTTACGGCGATCACCGGTCGCCCGAACGCGGGGAAATCCTCGCTTACAAATCTGCTGGTGGGAGAAAAAATATCGATAGTCAGCGAGAAACCGCAGACCACCAGAAATCGCATAAACGGCGTTTTAACAAAGGGCGACACGCAATACGTTTTTATTGACACGCCCGGAATGTTAAAAGCGCGGACAAAGCTTGGCGAGCATATGGTAAAGTCGATACGCTCTTCGGTAGACGACGTGGACTGCGCCGTTCTTATGGCGGACGTTACGAAAAAAATGTCGCCCGTTGAACAGCAGCTTATACGCTCGTTCGCCAATAACGGCACGGAAGTGATACTTCTTCTGAACAAGGTCGACCTCTTGAAAAACAAAGAGGAGCTTCTGCCGATAATCGAGCAGTACAGCGGGCTTTACGACTTCGCGGAGATAATTCCGATAAGCGTGAAGCGGCGCATAAACACGGATAAGATACTCCCCGCGCTGGAGCGCTTCGCCGTCGAGGGAGAGCACTTCTTCCCCGACGATATCGCGACCGACCGCACCGAGCGTTTCCTCTGCGCCGAGATAGTCCGCGAAAAGATATTGTGGACTATGGATCAGGAAATACCGCACGGAACGGCGGTCGACATAGAAAACTTCAAAAGTCGCACGAACAAAAGCGGCGCGGAGATAATCGACATCGGCGCGGTTATCGTCTGCGAAAAGCAGTCGCATAAGGGAATGATAATCGGCAATGGCGGCGAACGCTTAAAGCAGATAGGCTCTATGGCGCGCAAGGACATTGAGGAGCTGTTGGACTGCAAAGTGAATTTGCAGATATTCGTTAAGGTCAAAGAGGATTGGCGCAACCGCGAGAACGTCATCAACGAATACAACGCCGCGGATAGCTTATAGTTATTAGTTATTAGTTGCTAGTTGTTAGTAAACCGAGCCGCTGCGCAGCTTAAAACGAGAACGCCGCCGTTAGCGGCGTCGAATTATAATATTGCAGCGGCGTACCGACCCGCAGACAATCAAAAAAATGTCCGCCAACGGCGGACACCAACAACCAGCTACCAACTACTATTAAACCAGCTACTATTACACTGTCAATTGAATTTTTGCAGGTCTTTTTCCACGTTGGTGACAACGGAGAAAATAGCCGCGCTCTGACGCGGATACTCCTGCTCAATGCGGAGATTGGTGATCTTCTCGTCCGCAGAGCCGTCTTTGGCAGCGGAACGTGCCTTCACATTGTCAAGAGCCATTTGGGCAAAGCAGATATCCGCTGCCTCGTCAACGGGTATCGCAAAGCAATTCTCATCGTTCTCGCGTCCCGCGCTGAAAACCATTCTGTAAGCGCGGTAAACTGAGGTCATCAGATACGACGACACCGCCTTCGCGAGCTTTGTATTCTTCGTCTTCATAAGCAGCGAAAACGTTATCTCCAGCGAGTTTGTGATCAGCTTTTTTCGGAGGAGCGTTCCCGCCCCGGCCGGGTCGCCGCTGTATCCCTANNGCAAGGTTTGGAGTGTACAGGTGCTGTATCCCTCGGATACCGTGCTTTCGGGCAGAGATTCCTCGGATACCACAGTGCCGTTTCGTGAATTTGTACGTCCCAAAATATAATCGACGGAAACTCCGTAAAAATTGGCGGCGGCAACGAGAAAGTCAAGACCGCACTCACGCTTGCCGTTTTCGTAATGCGAAAGAAGCGCCTGCGCCACGCCGAGCTTTTCGGCAGCCTCTTTTTGACGCAAGCCGCGTTCCTTGCGCAGCATTTTCATAACTCTCGGAAAATCCTTGTTCATAACCTGTACACTCCAAACCTTGCCGAGAGCCTTAATCAAGTTATACGAGATGCTCACCGACCAAAATATCAACAAGTATATTATATAATAATTTTGCCGTTATGTAAAGCGGCATTATAACCAAATTTCGACAAGGTTATATGATATAATTTATAACTCAACTAAATATTGGAGGAAATAGATGAAGAACTACTACCTGTACCTTATCCGCCACGGGATTACGCAAGGAAATTTAGACGGAAAGTATATCGGGCAGACCGACCTGGCGCTCTGCCCCGAGGGAAAAAAGCGCATTGAAGAGCTTGCCGCCGAGGATATCTACCCTGAAGTGGATAAGGTGTACAGCTCGCCGCTTGCGCGATGTCTGGAAACAGCGGAGATAATCTATCCCGAACACAATCTGATGATCATAGATGAGATATGCGAGATGGATTTCGGAGAGTTTGAGAACAAAACGCAAAAGCAGCTCCAGGATCTGCGCGAATATACTGATTGGCTGAAGGGCGGCACGGAAGCCGCTCCTCCGGGCGGAGAAAAATACGGCGATTTTATGCTGCGGTGCATTGAAGGGTTGGACTCTATCTTTTCCGATATGATGCATTGTGATATCACCCGCGCGGCTTGCGTAACTCACTCCGGGGTGATAACCAATCTGCTGTGCGGCTACGGTCTGCCGAAAGGAAAACCGGCGGACTTTTTGTGTGCACCCGGTGAGGGCTATGAGATAGTGCTTTCAACGTTCTTGTGGCAGAAGGGGCCGACGTTTGAGATATCGGGAAAGCTGTGCTGACGGATGAAAATTATGATAAAAGACCTGCTGATTACCGATGAGCGCGATACGTTGATCTGGGACAAGATATACGCGGAATTAAAATTCAGCCCGAATGGGGGATACCGCGGACATTCGTTCGATGTTCCCCTGCCGTTCGAGATCAAAAAACCCTACGTCGTGTATGCTATAGACGATCTTACGGTACGGCAGGTCGACGAGATGAACGTGAAGGTCAAGGACTGCTTTGCCGAGACCGTTCGGGACGGTGAACGCCTTTACGCGCTGGATTGGCAGCACTCGTCGTTTATTTTCGACCCGAACGTTGAGCTTAACGGCGATCCGTCGTGGCTCGGCGACGGCGACATATCCGCGNNTCATAATGTTCCTCCTATCCGATTATCCGCAGCCGCCGTTCTGCCAGTTCATTCACGACGAACGATACCTTAACGGCGGCTACAACGCGTATTATCCGTCGTTTTATCCCGACGGAGATTACCATTTCTTCGTTGAGGAAAACCTGGAATACGGGCTGCTCGGACACCCGTGGCGGCTCGAGATCTGGATATTCGGAAGCAGGCTGATCCCAAACATCGATAAAATTTCCGGCTCATTGGGCTGGATAAAAATAAAAGAAAATTAATCGGAGGAACATTATGAAAAAAATAATTTCGGCGCTTATGTTCTGCGTTATGCTGCTGTTTTCGGGCTGCAAAAGCTCCAATCAACAGACAAGCGAGCCGGCACGGCCGACGTCCAAGCTTGATCTTACGACCACTTCGGCGGAAAACAGCTTTGAGGTGAACCCGCCTTTCTTCAAGGTCGAGAACGCGGAAACGGGCGCGGTGGTCTATATGCTCGGCTCTATGCACGTCGGAAAGCCCGAGGCGACATATTCTCAAAAGCTGGTCGACGCGCTTGACGAGTGCGATACGTTAGCGGTAGAGGTTGACATTCAGGCTCTGGAAAACAATATCGGGGAAGCCGTCGACGCGATGTCGGTGCTGCTGTGCTCCGCCGGAAAAACCGTCCGCGACTATATGGGCGAGGATTACGACGAGATCGTACAAAAATTCACGGAAAAAGGGTTATACAGCCCCGTATACGATCAATATATCCCGGCAATGTGGAGCTCGCTGTGGTCGAGCCAAGCGGCGGCGGATTTNNAGATTGCGGATATGACAGCAGCCGCGGTACGGATATGCTGCTGCTCACATATGCTAAGGAGCACGGCAAAAAGATTGACGAGATAGAAACTGCAAAGGAGCAGTATCAAGTGGAAGCGAACTGTTCGCCGGAGCTTCAGATGCAAATGCTGAAACAAACGATAGAGCTCAGTCAAAGCGAGATGCAGGAGCAGTTCGATATACTGTATGACTCGTGGAAAAGCGGCGATATAGACGCGATGAAAGCACTTCTCAATGATGAAGACCCCTCCGAGGCACTTAACGACGGCGATTATCAAAAATACTATAACGCGATGTACGTCAGCCGTCAGCAGAAAATGGCGGATTATGTGATGAGCAAGCTGAAAGCGGGCGGCAAGACCTTTGTGGTCGTAGGCGCGATGCATTATGCCGCGCCGCCGAGCATAATCGATGTGCTGGAGGAAAACGGCTATACGGTCGAAACTCTTTCATAAAACAATGCGGCGTCGGATAATCTCCGACGCCGCACTTCATTATAATCTAACCTCTTGCCTCTAACATCTAAACCTCAACATCAGCGTCATAATCCACACCGTCCACGCCGAACCCGAACAGCTCGTAGAAGTCCTTCCAATAGCCGTCAAGATCGGTAAGCTGCCTGAAGTTCTCGGCGTTCAGCGCGTCCCAAATCTCGGAGACCTTCGCCTGAACGTACTCCTCCATCTCCCAATCGTCCATACGAATCTGACCGTCCGCGTCAAGCTCAAGCTCGCCGCCGTACAGCTTGCCGAAAAGCCGCTGCATCTGCTCGATACAGCCCTCGTGACTTCCCTTTTCCTTCATTACCTTGTAGAGTATCGAGATGTAAAGCGGAACTATCGGGATAGCGGACGAAGACTGCGTTACAAGCGCCTTGTTCACCGAAACATACGCGCGCACGCCGTTTTCGGAAATCTTCTTCGAGGTCGCCAGAAGATGAGCCTTTGCCCTGCCGATAGAGCCGTTAAAGTACATCGGGTGTGTAAGCTTTGGTCCTATATAGCTGTAAGCGACCGTCAAGGCGTTTTCGTCGAGAACGTCCGCGTCCTTCAGAGCGTTTATCCACGCTTCCCAATCCTCGCCGCCCATAACCTTTACGGTAGCCTCTATCTCCTCCTCGGTGGCGGGTTCAAGCGTTATCTCGGTTATCTCACTGCTTCTGAGGTCGATCGTCTTGTTAGTGTACGGCTCACCCGTAGTCTTGAGTACGCTTTTGTATACCACATCGCCAACCGTTCTTCTCGGAGCGGCAAGAGAATACACAACAAGGTCGACCTTGCCCAAATCGTTCTTTATTATATCAATAACTTCCTTCTTGATCTCATCGGAATACGCGTCGCCGTTGACGGTCTTTGCGTAAAGGCCCTCCGCCGCCGCGAACTTCTCAAACGCCATAGTGTTATACCACCCCGACGTGGCGGTCTTATTTCCCGAAGCGGGCTTGTCGAACATCACTCCGACTGTCGCCGCGCCGCACCCGAACGCCGCCGAAATGCGCGAAGCCAGCCCGTAGCCCATAGACGAGCCTATGACCAGCACTTTTTTGGCGCCGTCTATTTTGCCCTTTGACTTCACAAACTCGATCTGCCGCTTGACAGCGGCTTCACAGCCCACGGGGTGAGCGGTCGTGCAAATAAATCCTCTTACCTTCGGTTGAACTACCATAGCTTTATCCTCCAAACGCTGTTAGTTTATTAGTTTAATAGAGAATAGTGATTAGTTGTTAGTTTTTCAGGCACTTCTGATGCTTCGGTCGATGCCTTTCTCCACAACTAACTACTAATTACTAATTACTAACTACTAATTACTAACTACTAACTACTATTATACCATATTTTTCCGGGATTTGCAAGTGGAAAATCACCGTCTGCACAAAATATGACATTATGACGGGAAAAGAGCACAATTCATTCGGCGAACTGCAAAAAAACGCGAGGAAAATTTTGTCATTCCCGCACATTGACAACGGATTTTTCGCGGTGCTATAATAAAATCGGGGAAACGGAAAAGCACACGGTATGCTCGGCGCGTAAAAAAAATAACAAAAGCGAGCCGAACGAAAAATACCGTCTGCCCGAAAATCAAAAGGGGGAATATGTATGAAGAAAATCAAGGGATTACTGTCTGCTTTTTTGGGAGCTGCCGTAATGCTCTCTTCGGCGGCAACGGCATTTGCGGAGACCGCACAGTCAGCCGCCGATACTGAAAAGCCCGACTTTTCCGCGCCTTCGTGCGGGCTGAACGTCGCGGAGCATTCGCGCGATGTGATACGGCAGTACATAAACGGACACCCGTTCGATATGACAAGAGAAGCCGAATACGCCAAAGCACCCGACGGTTATATCCCGTATGCGAACTACGGAAAACTGAGCAACACGGATTTGATTGAGGGTCGCAACGCTCTTAATGTTATGCGGTTTATTGCGGGTGTGGGCACACAGGACGTTACGCTTTGCCCGTATGCAGCCAATTACGCACAAGCGGCGGCATTGGTGCTGAAGCATAAGGGCTACCTTACACACAAGATATACAACGATATTCCGGGCATAAATATACAGACGCTGCGGTATGCTCAAATGGGCGCGGAGAACTCCAATCTGGCAAGCGGCTTCAACAACCCCGCGCACTCTGTGGTGCTGGGGTATATGTACGACACCAACGAAAAGAATATCGGCGAGCTTGGACACCGCCGCTGGTGCATGAACCCGCCGATGTACCTGACGGCGTTCGGACAGGTCGGGAAATTCGGCACTATGTGGGCTACCGACAAGCAGCTTTCCGCGACAAACTCCGGTATATGCTGGCCGGCACAGAATATGCCCGTGGAATACTTCCCCGCCGACACAGCTTGGAGCATTTCAATGTGCGAGACAGTTCACGTAGATAATATAAAGGTGACCCTCACCAGAAAATCCGATCTGCGCGTGTGGACGTTCTCAAACGAGCAAGCTGACGGATATTTTAACGTAAACAACGACAAGAGCGTGCCGCTTTACGGCTGTATTATCTTCCGCCCGGACGACGTTGGCGGATATAGCCATGGAGATGTGTTCAACGTGAAAATAGACGGATTGGATAAGGAAGTGTGCTACAATGTAAACTTCTTTGCGCTCGACGGCGACGACAGCGTGTTTGACGAGCCGACTATCGAACCCGAAGAAAGCGAACCGACCTCCGAGCCGGACAGCGAGCCG
>DILZ01000115.1:0-3030 GCA_002425305.1 Ruminococcaceae bacterium UBA5579 | reverse complement strand
TAATCTCCGAACCGGACAGTGAACCGACCTCCGAACCGGATAGCGAACCGACCGACAGCAAACCCGCCCTTGAGTTTAAGTGTGAGGAAACCAATATACAAATTACCGCCGACCCCGAGGTGTTCCCTGCGGACACGCGGTTTAAGGCACAGCCTATCGGCTAANNCCTATCGGCAGCGGCTGCTCCGCGACAAGATACGCGTGCGACCTGTCGTTCATTTGCGGCGGACAAACCGTTCAGCCCAACGGAAGCGTTCGGGTGAGTATGCCCGTGCCGAAGGGCTTTGAAAGCTATAGCGTTCTGCGCGTGTACCACGTTGAGAACGGCAGGTGCAGCTTTGTGCCGTCGACCGTGAATAACGGGCGCGTCTGCTTCACGGCGAGCAGCTTCAGTCCGTACATCATCACAAGCGAGGAACTTGACGGAAAGCTTGTCGAGCTGTCAACGGACGGCGCGGCTGCGGAAAACGCTCCCGAAGCTCAAGCGGATACCAAAGACAGCGAAAACGCCGAAAGCTCAAATGTTGAAAGTTCAAATGTTGAAGCGAACTTCGGCGAAAGCAGCCTTGATATCACCGAAAGCGAACCCGAAGCGGCAGCCCCGGGAAATCCAGACACCGGCGCGGCGTTAGCAATGATACCCATTGCGCTTGCGGCGTGCGCCGCGATAGCGGTATTCACTAAAAGAAAGTAGCGTTCCCCGAATAAAATTATCGCCCCGAGAGCAAGCTCTCGGGGCGCTTTGCATATGAAGTTTTTCTCCGAATCGGGCGAATTATTTGTTGATGTAAGACGCAATGCACATCAGCCAACACCCGCTCTGTCGTCTGATCCACTTGACGCCCCGGGAAACGAGGACTGCCCCGCAAGGAAATCAATGCTGACATTATAGAACTTTGAAAGTGTGATATAAACTCTTATGGGTATCTCTCGCTTGCCGTTTTCGTAGTCGGAATAATACTGCTGAGTGGTTTCCAGCACTTCGGCGATCTGCTTTTGAGTATAACCCCTGTCCTCACGGATAACGCGCAGATTTTCGTAATATGTCATATCATCACTTCCTTTATCCTTATTATAGCTAAAATTTGTACAAATTCACCGTATACATAATATTTCATTTATACAAATTGCTGATTTTTAAGAAATTGCTTGACATTTGAGGCTTCAAGGGTTATAATCATCTTAAACGATATTTTATGTATATGAAATATCGTAAATGCAAAAAACATTAATTAGGAGGAAAAAACTATGAGGAAAAGGATGAACAAGGTACTAAGCAGCATATCGGCTGCGGCTCTCGTGTTCGGGTCGGTATCGTCTTATGTGGCGTTTGCCGAGGCGGGCGACACGGAAGCGGCGACAGAGGTCTCGACGCTTGACGCGCTCAAGACAGCTATTGATGAGGGGAAAACAAACATCGTTGTCACCGGCACAATAACCGTAGACGAGAAAATTGACCTTACGGGCGTGACTTTGACAGCAGCACAAACGGGGGGAACATGGACCGACGAATGTGTTATCAAAATGACCAACGGCGGGAAGATCACGGGCGGCACGCTCAACGGTATCGGACGTGACCTGTATATGATAAATGTTGTCAGCGGCAGCGCGGAGCTTGATGGCATTACGGTAGATAACAAGGAGTTGGCGGGTACTTATACCGGTCACCCCGAGGTAACAAAGCATTCCACTATCAGAAATAACGGTGCTTTGACCCTCACCGGCTGCACCGTTATATCGGGCGACCCTGCCGGAGTGAAAAGCGAAGAGAAGACAACGCTGAACGTAGACGGCGGTACTATCACCGGCGCAACGATAGGCATAACAAATTTCGGAACGACCACCTTGGACGGCGGCGCGACGGTTACATCAAAAAGCGGAAGCACCGCGATCTATGCCCTTACCTATGATAACTTTGACAGCAAAACTACCGTAAATAACGCTACGGTTTACGGAACGATAATTTACGGCGGATATGGTAAGACCGAGAATGGCGGCAGCGGCAACGCGACAAAAACTCCGTCCGTTGTGATCGGTGAAGACGCTGTTCTTGTGAATTCGGGATTTAAAGTGGCTTCAAACAAGACAATGGTTAAATTGCCAGTGGACGAAAACGGTAAAATGAAAGCTCCGTCTCTCGCGATCGATAAAAATGCTGATGTTCAGCTTGCTTCCACGGAAGGTCTTGATCCCGTTTTAGTCGATGCGCTTAAAGGCGTTAAGAATATTACGGACAGCGAAGGCAAGCCCCTTGGGGTAAACGATGACGGAGAAGTTGTAGCAATGTTTGACGTAACGCTGCCGGTTTCCTTTGACAACGGTACTGTGACCGCAGATGTTGCAAAAGCAGAGGCAGGCGCAAAGGTTACGCTGACGGTTATGCCCGAAACAGGCTATGCTCTTGGCAGACTTACCCTTTCCGCTCTCGTAAACGGCGAGACTACCAGTGTTGAAACAACCGAAGAGGATGACGGCACATATACGTTCACAATGCCTGCGGGCAATGTAACAGTCAGCGCGACGTTCAAGGAAATTACGACCGGCGAGCCCGATGATACGAGCAAACCNNGCAATGTAACAGTCAGCGCGACATTTGCGCGTGAATACGCTATATCCACTCTGTCCGTTACCGGAATAAGGTCGGTACAGCTCTCCACTAACAAGGCCGCAGCCGGCACGGAGATTACCGTAACCATAGAACCCGCAACGGGCTACAAGCTGGATAAGATAACCTACACGGTCGGCGACGGCGAGCCGGTTGATGTTGAAGGCAGCAAGTTCACAATGCCCGAAGGTGATGTAAAGATCATACCGGTAGTTTCCCAATTGGCTTCCGATAAGTACGCGGTAACCGTAAACCCCGCTGACAACGGCACTGTAACGGCTCTTCCGAACGAGGCGGCAGAGGGAGATGAGATCACCGTGACCGCAACTCCCGATGAAGGCTATGAGCTTGAGGCTATCACCGTAATGAACGGCACGGAAAAGGTGACCGTTACGAACGGCAAGTTCACAATGCCTGCGGGCAAT
>DILZ01000139.1:9103-9267 GCA_002425305.1 Ruminococcaceae bacterium UBA5579 | reverse complement strand
CGCCGAACAAACCGATCTTTCCGCCCTTAAGGTAGGGCGCTATAAGGTCTACGACCTTGATACCCGTTTCAAGTACCTCGTTTGAAGCGCCCTGCTCCTCAAACGTGGGCGAGGGTCTGTGGATCTCCCACTTCTCCTCTGTTTCGGGCTGAGGCTTGTTATCG
>DILZ01000139.1:7147-9079 GCA_002425305.1 Ruminococcaceae bacterium UBA5579 | reverse complement strand
CGGGAACTTTGATGGAAGCCCCCGTATCGACCGCTTCCATACCGCGCACAAGACCGTCCGTGCTGCCCATAGCGATGCAGCGGACAACGTCGTCGCCGATATGCTGCGCGACCTCGACGGTGAGCTTTTTGCCCGCGTTGTCGATCTCGATAGCGTTAAGCAGATCGGGCAGATGCTCCGGCGCGAACCGGATATCCAAAACCGCGCCGATGACCTGGACGATCGTGCCTATATTCTGATTTGCCATATTATAACTTTTCCTTTCTCGTTATGGAAATACCGATTAAAGGTTTTTTCGCTGTTTTCCCCGCCGAAGGCGGGGAAAACCGCCATAAGCTTTGTGTTTCTTTTAGGAATTGCAGATAATATTAACAATAACTGTCAACTGTCAATTGCTCTGCGCCGAGGCTCCCGAAACGATGTCGATGATCTCGGTCGTGATGCTTGCCTGACGCGCTCTGTTATAGAGCAGCGACAAATGCTCCGTCATAGCGTCCGCGTTATCGGTCGCCGCCTCCATTGCGGTGCGGCGCGCGCCCTGCTCGGAAGCGTAGCTCTCAACGATAGCGCACATCAGCAGACTTGCCGTAAAACGCGGAACGATACGGTTGAACACCGCCTCCGGAGAGGGATCGTAGGTCATCTTACCCTCGACCGCCAGCTCTTGTGTATCTNNGCAGCAGCTTCATCGTTTCGGGCTGCTGCGACATAGACGATATGAACATCGTGTAGAAAACGTGTACCTCGTCCACTTCGCCCTCCGCGAACATCTTCAAAGCCAGGTCCGTGATATCCTGCGCCGTGCCGGGCTTGATATCCTCGGCGATATTCGTAAAGCTCGCGACGATATCATAATCGCGCTTCTGAAAATACTCCGCCGCTTTTCTGCCGACAGCGATTATTTTGGGTTTCTCCGCGTCCTCCGCGTGAGCCGTCGCCGCCAATTTAAGCACGTTCGAGTTATAACCGCCCGCAAGACCTCTGTCGCCCGCTATCACGATAAACAGCTTAGACTTCACCTCGCGCTTAACGGTGTACACGGTGGAGAAATCGTCGTTTGCCGACGCTATCTCGCACATTGTTTTGTAAAGCTCGTTGAAATAGGGGCGCGTCTGCTCCGCGCGCATTTTCGCCTTACGGAGTTTGCTTGACGCCACAAGCTGCATAGCGTTGGTTATCTGCTTTGTAGAGCCGACCGACTTTATGCGCCGCTTGATGGCTTTCATATTTCCGCTTGCTATAATATCACCCCCAAAGTAGTTTTGATCACCTGTCAGATGTTGTCATCGGTGGTGATATATTTTACCTTTTTCTCGATATAGAGCCACGCGACCGCAATAGCCGAAGCCACCGCGATGACCGTTGCAACTATGCTGAGAACAAATGATGCTTGTTTCATAGTGAAACTCCTTTCGCCAAACGTTTTTCAAACGTCTGATTAGCCCACATACGAATCCGCAAAGCTCGAAAGTATTTCCTTGAGTGCTTCCTCGTTCTGTTCGGACATTATCTTCTCGTTTCTGATGCCTTCGAGTATCTCCGGCTTATTCGCTTTGATATGCTCGATAAGATCCTTCTGGAACTGCTTTATCATCGGCACGGGGATAGGAGCTAAGAAGTTGTTTACGACCGCGTAAACGATGACCACCTGTTCCTCTACCGCGAGAGGCGCGTTCTGATCCTGCTTGAGGACTTCAACGATACGCTCGCCCTTCGCAAGACGATCCTTTGTGTCCTTATCCAGATCCGAACCGAACTGCGAGAATGCCGCAAGCTCACGATACTGCGAATAGTCGAGCTTCAGCTTGCCGGCTACCTTCTTCATAGCCTTTATCTGAGCGTCGCCGCCGACACGGGACACCGAGATACCGGGGTTTACTGCGGGACGGACGCCCGAATTGAACAGCTCCGTTTCAAGGAATATCTGACCGT
>DILZ01000139.1:2504-7042 GCA_002425305.1 Ruminococcaceae bacterium UBA5579 | reverse complement strand
TCTTGAATGCAGATAGAATACGTCACCGGGGTACGCCTCACGTCCCGGCGGACGCTTAAGCAGCAGCGAGAGAGCGCGGTATGCGACCGCGTGCTTTGAAAGATCGTCGTAAACGATAAGCACGTCCTTGCCCTGCTCCATAAAATATTCGCCCATAGCGCAGCCCGCGTAAGGAGCGACATACTGCAAAGGCGCAAGCTCCGACGCCGTGGACGAAACCACGATGGAGTGCTCCATAGCGCCGTTCTTTGTAAGGGTTTCCACAACGTTCGCCACAGTAGAGTTTTTCTGTCCGATAGCGACATAAATGCAGATACAATCCTTGCCCTTCTGATTGATTATGGTATCTACGGCGATAGCGGTTTTACCCGTCTGTCTGTCGCCGATGATAAGCTCACNNGAGTCGATAGCCTTGATACCCGTCTGCAGCGGTACGCTTACGGGTTCGCGCGTGATGATGCCCGAAGCGATCTTCTCTATCGGGCGGGTTTCCTTCGCGAGGATACTGCCCTTGCCGTCCAGCGGCTGTCCCAGAGAGTTTACGACGCGACCCAGCAGCTCTTCGCCGACAGGCACGGACACGATACTGTTAGTCCGCTTTACGCTGTCGCCCTCTTTAATGCCCTTGTCCGAGCCTAGCATAACCGCGCCCACAAACTCCTGCTCGAGGTTCATAGCCATACATTGAACGCCGTTCTCAAATTCGAGAAGCTCGTTCAACATACACTTTTCCAGACCCTGGATACGCACGATACCGTCGCCGACGGTAACGACCGTGCCCACGTCGCCCAGCTGTATCTTCGAGTTGTAGTTCTTTATGCGGTTCTTTATCAGACCCGTTATTTCATCGGGGCGTAAATCCATTACATACATCCCTTTCTTAGTTTTTAGTTTGATAGAGATTAGTTATTAGTTCATTGCAAACCGAAAACTGCTTCTCAATCAGGCAATGACGGAACCCAATTCCTTTGAAAGCTCGTTCAGTCTTGCCTTGACACTGCCGTCATAGCGGCGNNCCGTAATCGATGATAATTCCGCCGATGATCGACTTATCAAGCCGTTCGTTGACGGTAACGGTCTTGCCGATGATCTTCGACATTTTTTCGACGATCTTGTCCTTCATCTCTGCGGACAGCGGCGCGGAAGTGGTGACGGTTATCTCCGCCAGCTTCAGCTTATCGTTGTACAGCTCGCGAAAACGCTTTGCGATACCGGAAAAGCAGCTCATTCTGCCCTTTTCCGTAAGCACGCAAAGAAGGTTTCCCGTAAGCTCGCTCACACCGCCCGATTTGACGATATCCCCTACAAGGCTGAGCTTTTCCTCAAGCGGTATCGTCGGAGTTCCCATCAGCTTCACGAACTCGGGATTATCCGAAAACACCTTTGAAAGCTCGGTCATCTCGTCAAGAGTATCCTTCAGTCCGCTTTCGTTTTCGTCGCAGCAAAGGCTGAAGAACGCGTCGCCGTATACCTTACAAGCGTTGTCGTTCATAAAGATCCCCTTTCCGCGCGGTCAATCCGCCGCGCCGACTTCGCTCAGGAACTTAGAGATAAGCTCCTCGTTGTCGGAAGCCGAGATTTCCTTTTCAACGACCTTGCCCGCCGCCATAACAACAAGCTCGGATATCTGATCCTTTACCTCGTTGAGGGCGCGCTGTTTGTCGCGCTCGATATTTTCCTCCGCCTTCGCGCGGATATCCGCCGCCTTTTTGTTGGCTTCATTAACTATCTCTTCCTCGCGCTTCTGCGCTCTGAGAGTTGCCTGCTTAACGATCTCCGCCGCTTCGGCTTTAGCATTTGCCAGCGATTCGTTATATTCCTTTTCAGCCGCCTCGGCTTTGGCTTTGGCTTCCTCAGCGTCCTTTATTGCGGAAGCCGCCATTTCCTTGCGCTTGTCAAGTATCTTGCCAACGGGCTTGAACAGGAAGATCCTGAAAATGAGGAAGATGATGAGCGTGTTTATCAGCGTGAAAACGATCGTACCGGGGTCGATCGACACAAGCGACAAATTAGGCTGAGCCGCTTCCGCCGCTTCACTAACAAAATTCAGCATTATGCTTTCCTCCTCCGTTATAGACTAGCCCATTTTTACAGCTTGCCGATAAGCGGGTTAGCATAAAGGAGAAGCAGCGCGATAACGAGCGCATAAAGACCCGTTGTTTCCGCGAGCGCGTCGCCGATGATCATCGTTCTTGTGATCGCGCCGGATGCCTCGGGCTGTCTGCCGATAGCCTCTACCGCCTTACCGCCGCAGTAGCCCTCGCCGATACCGGGACCCAGACCCGCTATCATAGCGGTACCCGCGCCAAGCGCCGAAAGTCCAAGTACAATACCTTTTGCCAGAATTTCCATATTTGTAGTCCTCCGTAAAATATGTATTTTGTCCGCGTTAGGCGAACGATTTACCCCGTGCGGGGATAAAAAACTTTTTCGATAAACGCCGGCAAACTCTGCCTTGTGCCGCGTTTCGGACGAAACGGATATGCTGTTCTCCGTTTCGAGTTGTGCCTTATTCGTCTCCGCAGTCGGCAGACGAAATGTACGACATACTCAGCATCATAAATATGTACGCCTGCATTACCGCCGAGAAGATGTCAAAATAAAGCGATGTTACCGCCGGGATACCCACAGCAAAATGACCAAGCGCAAAGTAGATAAGCGCCCCGATTACCGTACCCGCTATCATATTACCGAACAAACGAAGCGTCAGCGCCAAAGGGTTTGCGAACTCGCCGATTATGTTAAACGGAAGCATAAACGGCATAGGCTCTACAAAGCTCTTCATAAAGCCCTTGAACTTACCTGTTTTCGCCTTGTTGTACTGCACCATACAGAACGTGATAATGGCGAATGCGCCCGTAACGGAAACGTCGGCGGTGGGGTTGCGAAGTCCAAGCAAGCCCATAAGGTTGTTCAGCATAATGAAACAGAACAGCGCGGCGAAATACGGGATATGTCTGCCATACTTTGCGCCCATTGTGCCGTCCACGGTGCTGCGGAAAAACTCCACGATCATCTCGGCGGCAGCCTGCCTTTTTGTTTCGGGAACGACCTTCAGATTGCGTGAGATCACCAGTACAACGATAAGCAATATAAGCATTACTATCCATTGTACGATAATGCTCTCGGTCAAGTTGAATGTTATGCCAAATAGATCAAAGCTCGCTACAACAAGAGGTCCGTTTACGGTAATACCGCTCTCCGAGGCGAACATCAATGCAGTCGGCATATTATCATTCCTCCTTTTTTTCCGAACGCTCTGCGCGTTCTTTTATTATTTCTCTCACCGTGATGGCTATCCGCACAAAGAACAGCGGAATAACCGCCGCGATGAGATTTATAAACGGAATAAGCGCGGCAGCGGTAAGCAGCGCGAAAAGCCCGAGGTAACGCACACAATATACAATATTCATATACGTCTGCGCGGACTTTGGCGTCGGCTTAGTCATTGCCGTCTGCGCGGATTTCCCAAGCATCAGGAAATTCAGCGCGCTTAAAACGATGCCGTAAACAGCGCCTATCGGAAGGGAAAAATCCCCGCCGAACGCGCAGCACAGCACGGTCACTATCGCGAGATAAATTCCGCTGAGCGTCAGATAATACGGCGACAGCGAACGCATCTCATCAAAAATGATCTGATGTTTCTTCATAAAAACCCTACTTTCGCAGGTCTTTGTACTCATCGTAATAATCGTTGTCGCCGCGCGAGCTTGTAAACGTCTTCGGGGACTTGCTTTCGGGCTTTTCGTACATCTTGATGAGCTTCATAATGTAATTCCCCGCCCCGCATATCATAAATATGACGGCAAGTGCTATACATATGCCCATAACCCAATCCGGAAGTTCAAAATGACTTACAAGAGCGCTGCCGCCCCACAAAAACAGCAGCAGCGGAGCAATTATCACAAACGCCAGCTGACTGACGTTCGCATATATCGACAACGGATTTTCGTTTTTCTTCATAACCGGATAAAGGCGCGCTTATCAGCTCTTGACTTCCTTGCTGTCAATGGAGATAGCGTCCGGGAATACGTTCCTGCTGTCCTCCTTGGAAAGGAACGTCGTGTTGACATAACCCTGAATGATAGCACCGTCGATAACGGCGATGGTTGAGGCGTTGATATCACCGAACACGACCGCGTCGCGCTTCAGCTCCGCCTTGCCCACAATATCCAGCTTGCCGCGTATTCTTCCGTTTATGTCCGCGTACTGAGAAGAAAGGTCGCCGATAAGTATGGTGTCGCGGTCCATTCTCATTCTGCCTTTAAGGGAAATATTGCCCTGCATTGCCGCCGATATCATACCCGCGTTGTTGCAGGTAACGTCGCCGATGATCTTTCCGCTCATATCTATGTTCCGCGTAGTTTCAACATTTCCCTTGATGTTGCCGTCTATCTGCATATTCGCGAGAGAACGGATATTTCCGTCTATCATAGTGTTTTTTGAGATAACGGTTATCTCGTCCGTTTCATTCCTGTCGGGAACGGGCGCGCCGCCCATCGGGGGATTTCCGCCCAGACCGCCTCCATAGCTGCCGC
>DILZ01000139.1:186-2470 GCA_002425305.1 Ruminococcaceae bacterium UBA5579 | reverse complement strand
TAACCGCCGCCGTAACCGCCGCGATCGCCAAATCCGCCGTTCTGAGCGTTCTGCCCGAAATTATTGCGGGCGTTCTGGACGTTCTGATTGTACGGAGCTTGCTGTGCGCCGCCGTACTGCGGACGCTCGTTATCCATAGCCGGATTACGATAATCCTGCCGAACACCGTTATTCTGCGGCATTTGCGGATTTGAAGCGCTGCTTGCGTTCGGCTTTTCTTCAGCCCGCGACGTTTGCTGCACCGTCTCCTTCTGCTGCGTCTGAGCGGTCTGCTGTCCGCCTGCCGCGTTTGCGGCATCGCTTTCAACCTGCTTGCGGTAATACGGAGTCTCAAGCGGAACGCCGCTGCTGTTCACCTCAACACCCGAAGGCGCGGTGTCCCCTTGCGCGCCGCCGTCACGAAGATACTTGTCAAGCTCCGACGGCTGAGCGCTCTTCGGCTTATCGTCTTTTTTATCCTGACCGTCCTTCTTCCACAGCTCTTTAACCGCCTGCGAAAAATTATCCTTGATTCCCATAATACGATCCTTTCAGCTTTTAATATCTCTATCATCATACGGATTAACTCCGTTTAGCCTACATTTCCGCTACGCGAACGGCCCGATAAACTGCACCGGTTCGGTGTCGTTGCGTATCGCATCGAACTTATAGCCCTCGTTAATAAGCACCTTCAGCACGTCCTCAAGAACGTACACGGTGTTTTTTCTTGCACCCGTATCGTGCATCAATATCACGGGGCGCTTTACGTTACGGCAGTCGAGCGGGATAGAATTGTACATCTCCCCCCACGTTGCGTCGTTCACATCGCCGCTTTCGACGTTCCAATCGTAGAACCTGAAGCCGCGTCTGGTCATTTCCTTTATTATCGCGTCGCGGGTATCCTCGTTGAAATCATTCTTGCTGCCGCCCGCAAAGCGGAATATCTGCGGCGTCTGCCCCGTTGCGTCGCGTACTATGCTCCACGCCTCGTAGAAATCCTCAAGATACGCCTCCACGGACGCGTATATCTTGTTATAGTCGTGCGTAAGACTGTGTACGCCTATCGTATGACCTGCGGCGGCAATGGCTTTAAGCGCATCTGTGCACCACTCCTCACGGCTTGGCACAACGAACCACGTCGCCTTGACGTCGTATTTTTTCAGATAATACAAAAAGGAATAAGTATATTTTGAGGGACCGTCATCAAACGTGAAGTAGATAGTCCCCTCCTCGTAATTGTAGTTTTCGGGCGCGGAAACATACATATCCGGATAAAGTGCCGCGTATGGATTTTCCTCCGGAGGATCGCTTGTCGAACCGCTTGAGGTGTCCGACGTATCGGAAGTATCGGACGTATTTGAGGTATCCGAAGTATCACTTGTGCTGCCGCCCTTGTTCTTAACAAAATCGATTATCTCGCTATCCGACATACCCAAATCCGAAAGGAGGTAGTAAATATCCTGCGCCGAAGTGCCGTGCTTTTGCAGCGCCGCCTTGACAAGAGCTGCGGGATCGATGCCGTTTTTGTTCATCACCTCAATAATCCCGTCGGCGTTGACGGTCTTTTTCGCCGCCGCCATAGCAATGATATCCTTATCGGAGATCCCCGCGTTTGAAAGGACATCGTAAAGTCCCTGCGCGTCGATATCCTTTTTCGCTGCGGCAAGCGCAAGCAGCTCCTCGTAAGACACGCCGCTTTTATTGATTATTTCCCTCATATCCTGTACGCCGCCGACCTTCTCGCCTACAAGCACATCCGCCATAACCGAGAGCTTGTCGTTCTCCTGNNTCCTGCTGAACAACGGAATTTTCCTGTTGCAGCTTTGACGTTTCGTTATTTTTTTGTGCAAAAAGCACGCCGAACACCACAGCGAGTATCAGCGGAACAAAAAACAATATAGCCAGCACTGTTTTAATCAGCACCTTAAAAAACTCAACGCTGCCAAAACGCATAACTTGCCCTCTTTTTCAGGAATTGCAATATAGATATAATTCCCCTATTCTATTATAATACAATAATTTTCATTATTTGTCAATAGTAACATTATACAAAACGATAATATATTACAAAATTATGCGTTTAAGTGACAAATTTACTTGCTGTTTTTTGTTGAATTTGCACAACGCCGCTTAACTTATATATGTAAAAAAGGCGCATTCATCACGCGCCCTTTACGTTTTTGCCGAACTCTCACACGCGTTTTTATTCCAAAAAATAAACGCGTTTCATAACAACATCTTCAAGCGGTCTGTCGTTGTAATCGGTTTGGGAATTTGCTATCTCGTCCACCGCGTCCATTCCCTC
>DILZ01000139.1:0-142 GCA_002425305.1 Ruminococcaceae bacterium UBA5579 | reverse complement strand
GAACTGGCTCGACGCGGAGTCGGGGTGTCTTGAACGCGCCATTGAAATAACGCCGCGAACGTGTCCTATATCATTCGGCACACCGTTCGACGAAAACTCGCCCTTTATCTTGTCCTTCGCGCCGCCCATACCCGTACCCTCG
>DILZ01000055.1 GCA_002425305.1 Ruminococcaceae bacterium UBA5579 | reverse complement strand
CTGCCGCAGGATATTTGAGGACGAAGAACGTTTTCCGATGCCCGAAGATGTATACAAGGGCGTCGATATAATCGAACATGCGTACAATTATTTTAAAATAAACGGCGGCGCCCTCGCTTCAAAGGACGAAGAAGAGCGCAAGTCCGCACTGGTCGGATATGCTCTGCCGCTCAACATAGAGGGACTTGAAAGGGACCTGAAAAAATACCGTATCGTATACGATACCTGGTTCAAGGAAAGCTCTCTGCACGAAAGCGGAGCGGTTGCGGATGTCGTAAAGCTGCTGACCGAAAAGGGTCACACCTACGAAAAAGACGGCGCTGTCTGGTTCAAGGCGAGCGAATTCGGCGACGATCAGGACAGGGTGCTTGTCCGTGCGAACGGAATACCGACCTATTTTGTTCCCGATATAGCATATCATTACAACAAGCTCGTGACAAGAGGCTTTGACAAAGCGATAGATATTCTCGGTGCGGATCACCACGGCTATATCCCGAGAATGAAGGCGGCACTCATAGCGCTCGGCATAGATGAGACCAAATTCGACGCCGTGATAATGCAGATGGTAATGCTCGTGAGAAACGGCGAGACGGTAAAGCTGTCCAAGCGTTCGGGCAAGGCTATCACTCTTTCGACATTGCTCGAAGAAGTGCCGATAGATGCGGCAAGATTTTTCTTCAATTTAAGAGATCCGAACACACATCTTGAATTTGACCTTGAGCTTGCGATAGAAGAAAGCTCCAAAAATCCCGTTTTCTATGTCCAGTACGCTCACGCAAGGATATGCAGTATGCTAAGAAGACTTGCCGATGAGGGCGTAACATTCTCGGATATAGACGAAAACGAGCTTTGCTTCACGCATCCCGCCGAGCTCGCACTTATAAGACAGATAGCGGCACTCCCCGATACGATAAACGAAGCCGCAAAGGAATACAATCCCGCAAGGCTCACAAGATATGTCCATGAGCTTGCACAGTGTTTCCATAAATTCTATGACAACTGCAAGATAAAGGGCGAGAGCGAAAACATCGCTCAGTCGAGGCTTTCGCTTTGCACCGCAACGGGCATCGTTATAAAGAATATTCTCGATCTTCTTAAAGTCGACGCTCCCGAAAAAATGTAAATAACAGACATCTCAAAGCCGAAAGGATCCAAAAAAACAAATGTACAGATCGGAAATAAACTACTATAAAAAAGCGTTCCTGCTTGCAGTCGTAATGGGCGTGATACTTTTTCTCCCGTTTGTCTGCATCGACGGCGGATACTTCATCTATTACGGCGACTATAATGCACAGCAGATACCGTTTTATCAGAACTGCAACGAGACTATCAAAAGCGGTTCGTTCATGTGGGACTGGCACACGGATATGGGCACGAATTTCATCGGCTCATATTCTTTCTATACATTAGGCAGCCCGTTCTTCTGGCTCACTATGCCTTTCCCCGCGACCTGGTCAAAGTATTTCATGGCTCCGCTGCTGGTGCTGAAATTTGCCTGCTGCAGCATGTTCGCATTCGCATATATCAGACGTTTTGTCAAAAAGCCGCAGTCTGCACTTATCGGCGGACTGCTTTACGCTTTTTCGAGCTTCTCTTTGTACAATGTATTCTTCAATCATTTCCACGAAGCGATGGTGTTCTTCCCCGTTATGCTGATAGCGCTCGAAGAAACGGTCATAAATAAGCGAAGAGTGTTCTTTGCCCTGACTGTGGCGATAAACGCTTTTGTAAACTACTTCTTCTTCATCGGAGAATGTGTGTTCTTGGTCGTTTATTTCCTTTGCAGACTGACGGACAAAAAATTCCGTATAGACAAAAAGACATTTTTCGTACTTGCGTTTGAATCGGTAGCGGGCGTTGCGCTGTCCGGCGTGATGTTTATCCCTGCTATACTCTCCTGTCTCGATACGCCGAGATCGATAAATCCGATGCTCGGCTGGAATATGGTATTTCATAATCCGTCGCAGAGATACGGCATTATTTTCCAGAGCCTTTTCTTCCCCTGTGATATACCCGCAAGGCAGAACTTCTTCCCCGACTCCTCGGCAAAATGGTCGAGCGTTGCCGCTTACCTGCCGCTGTTTTCCATGTCGGGCGTGTTCAGCTTTATGAAATACAAGAAAAAGCACTGGGCAAAGCTGCTTATGCCTATCATGCTTTTATTTGCGCTGATACCCGTGCTCAACTCGACATTTGTAATGTTCAATAACAGCTACTATACACGCTGGTTCTATATGCCGATACTCGTTGCCTGCATGATGACCTCGGTCGCACTTGAAAGCAAGGATATAGATATGCGCTACGGTCTGAAATGGTGTGCGGTCGGCGTCGGTATCATCTCTATGGTCGGCATACTTCCCTCTCAGGTCAAAAAGACGATAACCGATCCTGTTACAAGCAGCAGTGTCACTACAAGCGTAACGGAATTTTTTGCACTGCCGAATAACAGATTGCCGTTCTGGATGTCTATCGCCTTTGCCGTTATTGCAATTCTGGTATGTTTCCTGCTTGTTCACAATAAAAACAAACAGAAAACCGCAAAATTCTTAAAAAAAGCGACCGTGTTTACGGTGGTCGCATGTCTCGGATTTTCGTATTACACTATCATTTACGGAAGAGTTATAGGTCCTAAAGTCGGCGATTACAATTCGATAGTCGATGCTAAATTCGACCTTGAAGATGACGGCGAGACATTTTACCGTGTAGAATCCTACGGTGTCTCGAACAACGCCAATGTATTCTGGGACGAATACGGTTTCAGGAGCTTCCACAGCATACTGCCCGGCTCATCGTTCTCCTACTATAAAGGCATGGGCTTCAACCGTTCGGTGAACACCGATCCCGACGGAAAATACTACGCTATGCGTTCGCTTAACAGCGTAAAATACTTTATCGTTCAGACATATAAAAAGGATTACAGAGATACGATCGAAACGCTTGAACAGATGTCATCCTTTGAATATTACGGCGAGCAGAACGGCTTTACTATTTATAAAAACAATGCGTTCATACCGATGGGATATTCCTACAATTATTATGTGGATGACTTGGCGTTCAACAGTGTTTCCGATAATGTCAAGGGCAACCTGCTGGTAAGAGCGGTGTTCCTTTCCGATGAGCAGATAGAAAAATATTCGGATATCCTGCTTGACGGCTCGGACGATAAGACGGTGAACGCAGGCGACAAGGCATTTTCAAAGACATTTACCGATGACTGCAAAGAGCTGTCCAAGGCTTGCGTAGACAGCTTTGAGGCAGTAGCGAACGGGTTTATCGCAAAGTCGAGCTTTACCGCAGACAGATTTGTGGTATTCACCGTGCCTTACGAAAGCGGCTGGTCTGCGACGATAAACGTCGAGCCTGCCGAGATAGAAGTTGTAAACAACGGCGTTATGGGCATAAGAGTTCCGAGCGGAGAGTGCGAGATAGTATTCAGCTATGTAACGCCGGGTCTCAAATACGGACTTATACTTACCGCTGCAACGGCGGTAATTCTCCTGCTGTACTACATCATGCTTAAAAAGGTATTCAAGTACGCTCCGGACGCCAACCGTCACCTTAACGACCTTGAGCGCAGGGACGGCATAAGGATACACAATTACTATATAAACAACACCGTAGATTCTGCGGATCTTGCTTTAAGTGTCGAAGAAAGGAAAGACGAGGATAATGCATCTGTACGAGAAGACGATATCGAGTGATAATGTTTACAACGCTCATATTTTCAAAGTATACAAGGATACGGCGCAGCTGGAAAACGGTGCCGAGGTCATTCGTGATGTGGTAAAGCACAGCGGCGGCGTGTGCGTGGTCGCACTCACAGATAACAACGAAGTACTGTTTGTAAGGCAGTTCAGATACCCTCATTCAAAGGTGCTGTTTGAGATCCCCGCCGGAAAACTGAACGAAGACGAGAACCACTACGACTGCGGCCTGCGTGAGCTGAAGGAAGAAACAGGCTGCACCGCAGAGCATTACGAATATCTCGGATGCCTGCTCCCCACCCCCGCATACTGTTCCGAGGTGATACATATCTACCTTGCAACGGGGCTTAAAAGCGGCGAGCAGAAGCTCGACGACGACGAATTTCTCGATGTGCTGAAAATACCTATGGACAAGGCGATAGAAATGATAATGAACGGCGAGATAGAAGACGCCAAAACGCAGATAGGCATCATGAAGGCAAAGCTGAAGCTCGGAATATGACACGCCGCTGCGGCATAGTATATACAAAGCTGAAAGGAAGATTGAATTGGAAGATTTTCTTACCGGTAAAAAGCATATACATTTTATAGGTATCGGCGGCAGCGGAATGTACCCGCTCGCACAGATACTGCACAGCAAGGGATACTATCTCACCGGCTCGGACAACAACGAGACCGAAACGCTCAAAGCCGTAAGGGCGATGGGCATAAAGGTGTATATGGGTCAGGCTGCCGAAAATATCGAGGGTGCCGACCTTATAGTGCACACTGCCGCAATAATGAGCGACAATCCCGAGCTTATCGCCGCAAAGCAAAGCAGTGCAAAGGTAGTCGAGCGCAGTGAGCTTTTGGGACTGGTGACAAGCTGGTACGAAAAGGCGATATGCGTTTCGGGCACGCACGGAAAGACGACGACTTCGTCTATGATAACACACATGCTGCTTGCGGATAATGTTGATCTGTCAGCAGTCATCGGCGGCAAATTAAAAGCGATAGGCGGCAGCGGCAGAGCGGGGAAGAGCGAGTATATGGTGTGCGAGGCTTGCGAGTTCAAGGACACGTTCCTGCACCTTTTCCCGAATATTTCCATTATTCTCAATATTGACGAGGATCATATGGACTACTTCAAGACGATGGACAATCTCAGAAATTCCTTCGCGAAATTCTGCGGTCTGACCACCGATATCATTATTGCTTGCGGCGATGACAAAAACGTCCGCGAGGTGCTGAAAAAGAGCGATACCAAAGCGACAATAAAGCTCTATGGTCAGACGGAGTTCAACCATTTTCATCCCGAGAATATTCGGCAGATATCCGATTTTCATTGGAAATTTGATTTGGAACACGTCGATACGAATATCGACGAAACTCTTTGCGAGATAGACCTCCTAGTCCATATGATCCTCGTCAANNCACAACGCGGTGGCGGCAGCGGCGGCGGCGTACACGGCGGGAATACCGGTTTCCGCAATACAAAAGGGGCTTTCGGAGTTTACGGGAGCGATGCGCCGCTTTGAAAAGCTCGCGGAGATAGACGGCGTGACGTTCGTTGACGACTACGGTCATCACCCCGCCGAGATAGCCGCGACGCTAAAGACCGCAGAGGCAATGAGCTTTAAAAGAGTGTGGTGCGTTCATCAGCCGTTCACCTACTCACGCACGGCAATGCTTCTTGACGAGTTTGCTGAGGCGCTTTCAATAGCGGATAAAGTCGTCCTGACCGAGATAATGGGCAGCCGCGAGAAGAACACCTACAACATCTATTCTAAAGACCTCGCTGCTAAGATAGACGGCTGTGTGTGGTTCCCGACATTTGAGGAGGTCGCGCGGCACGTTGTCGAAAACGTTGAAGCGGGTGACCTCGTGATAACGACGAGCTGCGGCGACGTTTACAAGGTCGCGGATAAGATGATAGAAATGATGAGAGAAAAAAATGGACAATAAAATTCACGATTATATTTACTCAATGAAGGACGAGATAGTACAGGACCTTGCCGATCTGGTCGCTATCCCGAGCGTTAAAGATGAACCTAGCACGGACGCTCCTTTCGGGGAAGAACCGAAAAACGCGCTGCTGAAAATGCGCGAAATATGCGAGGAAGAGGGCATTAAGACAACGGTTTACGAAAACGCCGTGCTCTGCGCTGATTTTTGCCCCGACGGAGAAGAACCCGCGTTGGGAATACTCGCGCATTTGGACGTAGTTCCCGCACAACCCGAAAATTGGGCGACAGACCCGTTCCGGCTCACGGAGAAGAACGGCGTTCTGTACGGTCGCGGCGTTATAGATGACAAAGGTCCGGCGGTGGCGGCATTGTGGGCGCTGAAAGCTGTACAGGAATCGAAGATACCGCTGAAAAAGGGCGTTCGATTGATCTTCGGCACGGACGAGGAGAACGGCTCGGAGGATTTGGAGCTTTACAAAAAGCACGACAAATTCCCGCCGAAGGTGTTCACTCCCGACGGCAGCTTTCCCGTAATTAATATCGAAAAGGGTATGCTGAGAACGCGGTTTACGGGAAAAATCTTTGGACAAGGAATTGTTTCTTTGATTGGAGGGAGTATCCCCAATGCTGTTCCCGACAAGGCTTCGGCGGTGCTTACAGGTGTTTCGTTAAGTGAAATACAGCTTGCCGGAGAGCAAGTTGGCGCTGACTTTACGGCTGCGACCAATTTCGGCAATGTTGAATTAAGCTGTAACGGCAAGGCTGCACACGCGTCTACTCCCGATAGCGGAGAGAACGCAGTGACGGGACTGCTCCCTGTATTAAACCGTATTGTTGACGATGAGGTGTTGAAGGGATTGGAGCGGCTGTTCCCGCACGGAGAAACGGACGGCGCGGCTCTCGGTCTGAAATGCTCCGATGAAAGCGGCGCTCTGACTTGTGTTTTGAGTACTTTAAACGCCGAAAACGGTAATATAAGCGGAACGGTCGATATTCGCTTTCCGACCTGCACGAATTTGAAAATCGTCAAGGATAAGTTGTTTTCCGAATTGGAAAATATCGGCTTGAAATGCGAGATGATACTCGGTGACGAGCCGCACATTGTTCCGGAAGACAGCGAGTTTGTAAAACAGCTCCTTTCGGTATATGAGGAGGTCGAGGGCGAAAAGGGCTGCTGTATCGCCATTGGCGGCGGAACGTACGTTCACAATATCGAGGGCGGCGTGGCGTTCGGTGTGGAGCGCGGAGATACCGACTATCATATGCACGGCGACAACGAGTTTATCACGATCGACGAGCTTTTAAAGGACGCAGTGCTGTTCGCGCACACTATCGTTGAGATATGCAGGTAAATTAAGGCTATTTGCTTTCGCCGCAAGGGGTGCGGAAAACAATTGCTCATATACGGAATGTATCCGCTTATTCTCCGCCGGCGGCGGGAGTAAGCGGATATTTTCGGTATTTCTTAATTTATTTTTAAGTAATTCGTAAGATTTCTCGTCTTGACAAAGCATCTAAAATATGCTATAATTGTCGAAGAAATAAGAAAAGGGGATATTAATATGAAGGGGAAGTTTATCACGGCGGCGGTTATCGCGACTACTGTGCTTTTAAGCGGCTGTTCGGAGAAAAGCGGAACGTCCGGCGGCTCGTTGTTGTCGTCAGCATCACAATCGGCGGCGCAAAGCACTCAAAGCACGCAGAATACGCAGAGTATCCAAAGCACGCAGAGCAGCAAAAGCGGTGCGCCTACTGTCATAGCGCCGAATTTCCAAGGTTCTTCGTGGCAGAGCACCGAGGAAACCTCATCTGGCACTGAGCAGACTTCATCAAGCACCGTTCCCGAAATACCCGTTGTATTGTCATCAACACCCGGCGAGGCTTCGTCAGCTCCCGTGCCGAGCACACCGGATATACCAAGTGGCGTCAGCGAGGATATATTAGTGGCTAAGGATGACACTTTGATGATAGACGGGCACTTCGACATAAGTAACAACTTTAAGTGTGTTGTTGATGGCGATCTGATTATAAAATACGGCGGTTCCGTTACAGTGGGCGACGGAGGTTGGCTTTGCGTCAGTGGAAGGATCGAAATAGCCGATGACGGCGATCTTGTTATATTCGAGGGCGGACATCTCGTAATGGAGGACGACAACGCGGTTATCGAGGGCGGCTCCATCACGCTGCAGACAGATTTTGACAGTCTCTATTGTGAGCGCGGCACGATAAACTCCCAAATAATACCGCCCGAACGAAAGGTCGTGGACGGAGTGACTACGGTCGGCGGCGTGGTGATCGCTAACAAGGCGATAACCCTTCCGCCCGAATTCGGAAGTCATCTTTCGCTTGACGAGGTAGAACCGCAGGTCTATGAGGCTCTTGTTGAAATGAACAAAGCGACGGATCATCAATACATAAACAAATCGGGCTACCGCTCCTATTGGGATCAAAAAGCGATATTCCAGAATTACGTCGATTTGTACGGCTATGAGGAGGCTGACACGTTTTCCTCGCACGCGGGTCACAGCGAGCACCAGACGGGGCTTACAATGGATCTTGATTCGTTCAGTGAGAGCTACGGCTATACTCCGGCGGGAATATGGCTCGCGGAGAACTGTTGGCGTTACGGATTTATAATCCGCTATCCCCAAGGCAAGGAGTACATCACGGGCTACACCTACGAGCCGTGGCACGTCCGCTATTTGGGCAAAAGCACAGCTAAGCTCGTTTATAACAGCGGTCTGACGCTTGAGGAGTTCCTCAACGTTGAGGGTGGAACAACCGTAATTGATTAAGATACATTCGGCTTTCCGTTTTCGGAGAGCCGAATTTGTTTATCTCATTAAAGTGCCCTGTGTAGGAAGATGTTTTTAAAAAACCATTGAAAACGTTTTCATTTCTAAAATACGAATTTGTATACAAAAACAACAGACTGTTTTGTATATATTTGTAGAAATTAAACAAAATCTATTGACATAATATCTTGTATCAGTTATAATTATTATAGACGCTGAAACGTAAGGGAAATCTATGCCCTGCGAATGCCCAAAACCGAAAAAGGAGTTTTTACTATGTCTGATTTTGTCAATAGATTGCTGGATAGGCTTATCGAGTTATCTCAGGAGGAAAAGCGGATAGCTGCGGAGATCGACGCTGCACATAAAGAGTATAACGATTACTGCGCCGATTCCGAGAAGGATCTGAATAAAAAGATCGAAGAGATACGCGATAAGATGAATAAGCTTGATCATTTTATCGATTATGCGCGTCAACACGCTGACCCCGGCGGACTTGAGCAGGCTACCGAGCCGTTTGATACATCCGAGGGAACTCTTGAAAGTATTCGGCAGACGATAAAGCTCGATTCCAGTAACGATCCGAATGCTGAAACGCTCTTCACAAAGGCGACAGGAAAAAAGCTCTATTACGAGCAGGAGATAGAGCGCACCCGTAAGCTCATTGAGGGCAGCAAGGTTCAGGCGAAGCGTCAGCTTGAAAGTGATATTGCAAAGCTCAATAACGGCAAGGATGAGCATTTCGGCAGGGTGCGCGAATATGTTCAATCAGGCGAGTTTTCCGATTATTTGAAGTTTTTGGTGTATGATAAGTCGGCTTTTAACAGTCCCGGCACAATAAAGCTGAGTGACGACGAGCATATCAGCCTGGGTCAGCGGCGTGTGAAGCTGTCCGTACCTATGGAGATAGAGCAGGATGTTGCTATAAGTTCTAACGGGGAGTACAATGCAGGTGCCCGTACGATAGGTGCGCCCTTTTATGTGTCGTCGAAAAAGGGCGGAACACTCTTTTTGGAGCACGACGAGCGTAACGGTCAGTATCTTTTGGGCGGAATACAGCGGCTGCTTCTGAATTTCGTTAAATATTTCGGTGATAATCTTTCATCGGTTATTTTCTGTGAGCCGGAGCGTTTCAGAGTTGAAAGCCTTGGGAATATCTCGGCGCTCGGAATGGGGATAAATCCGTTTATTACCGTTCCGAAATCGATGGAAGAGGCGTCGGGCAAGCTGATGAGATTTGCCGCTAAAGCAGAGGCTGAGCCTACGCCCGATAAAGTGTCGCGCATCCTTGTTCTTCAGGAATTTCCCGAGAAGTATCCGCCCGAAATCGTAAACAGAGTTGTGGAACTGTGCAGAAACGCGGAACAATGCGGTGCTTTGGTCGTTTTGACACATAGCGTTCCAATGGATATCGTTCCCGAAGAAGCTGAAATACGCAGAATTGCAACGGTTATCCGTAGCAGAAACGGCGGTTTTTGGGTGGAGAAACTGCACGAAAGTCTGTTTTGGTATTCCGCACCGTCGGATATTTCCGAAGAAGTGCGTCAAAAGTTTGTTGAGAAGCGTCGCCAAGACGCGTTAAAGGCGGCTCAGGAGCCTACACCTGTTGAAGCACCTAAACCCGCAGAGTCTCCCGTAATGGTAAGCGCACCCGTTGAAGCACCGAAGCCTGCGGAGCCGCCCGTAATGGTAAATGCGCCCGTAGAAGAGCCGAAGCCCGTGGAGCGGCCCGTAATGGTAAGCGCGCCTGTTGAAGAGCCGAAGCCCGTGGAGC
>DILZ01000101.1:4735-5170 GCA_002425305.1 Ruminococcaceae bacterium UBA5579 | reverse complement strand
TTCCCGGCGGATCAGCCGCAGACGCTCCCACGGATCCTCGTCCAAAAAGCGTATGCAGGAATCGAACGTCGCGCCGCCCCAGCACTCTGCGGAATAAAACCCTATCTTATCCATCGTGGAAAGTATCGGGAGCATATCATCCATACTCATTCTCGTGGCGAGCAGGCTCTGGTGCGCGTCGCGGAGAACGGTTTCAGTGATCTTCAATTTAGCCATATCTGTTCTCCTTATTAATTAAGAGTAACAACGGGTGCGCCTGTCTCAACAGCCTCGCCCTTGTTCACGCAAATAGACGCAACAACGCCGTCTCTGTCGGAAACGATGTCGTTCTCCATCTTCATAGCCTCAAGAACTGCAACAACAGTGCCGTTCGACACCTTATCGCCCACCTTCACCTTTACATCGACGATAGTGCCTCTCATAGGAGCGTTTATG
>DILZ01000101.1:4574-4720 GCA_002425305.1 Ruminococcaceae bacterium UBA5579 | reverse complement strand
TCGCTTCCCGCGCCGCCTTCCTCGACAGTTACATCATAAGCGTTGCCGTTTACCGTGATCGTGTAATTCTTCATATTTATAACCTCACTTATATTTATTTTAATTCGCCGCGCGCGGCGTTGAATAAGATCATATCTTATTAAAAC
>DILZ01000101.1:0-4474 GCA_002425305.1 Ruminococcaceae bacterium UBA5579 | reverse complement strand
CGCCGCCGCAAACGGACTTGCCGTAAGCTCCTCGCCCATAAACACCTTGCCCGCCTCGGGATTCATCGGAGCGATCTGAGCGTTCTCGTAAGCCACGGTGTAATCCGCGCTGTTAAACGCCGCGAACGCCGCGCCAAACGCCTTGCCCTTGATGAGATTTATCTTTACGGTAGTCGCCGTCGCGTAGACCTGCGCCAATCTCGCGCAGTCACGGAGNNGATCCGCCAAGCTCTGCTGCCGAGCTGCCCTCAAAGCCCTCCGTGTCGATGACCGTCACAACGGGGATAGAGAACAAGTCCGCAAACTGAACGAAACGCGCTATCTTAGCCGTGTCCGCCGAAGTGAGCTTCGCCGCCTTGTCGGTGGCAACGAACGCGACGGTCGTGTTGTTCAGCACGCCAAGCGCCGTATATGCCGCCGTGCCGAACTTCTCGCCAAACTCTATCATACTGCCCTTATCCGCCACAGCCTCGGCGATCTCAGCGCCGCTCATAGAAGCGGAAACTGCCGCGTCGTTTGCGTTGTAGCCTTCGATATAGCCAACGTCGAGATTGTTTTCGGGAAGCGCCGCGATAAGGTCCTTAGCCTTTGCAACAGCCTCGTTCGCGTCCTTCACGAGTATCTGCACAACGCCCGCCTTCGCCGCGTTCAGCGCAGAGCCTGCACCTTCAAGTTTACCGTCCGCGTTATTGAACGGCGCATTGAGGAAAAGCTCGCTGCTTTCCGTAGCGATGACCACGTCCGCCATAGAAGCTATCATAGCCGCGCAGCCCGCGCAAACTCCCGTAACGACCGCTATCTGCGGAACGACTCCCGATATTTTTGCGGAAGCGTTCATAATTTCGTTGTACTCGGCAAGGACCGCCATACCCTCGTTGATATCCGCGCCCTTGCTGTCAAAAAAACCAACGACCGGCGAACCGTTCTTTGCGGCAAGCTCGTACACCCTTTTGATCTTCTGCGCCGCCGCCTTATTCACCGCGCCGCCCTTTACGCTCACGTCCTGCGCGAACGCGTAAACGGTGTTTGTTTCAACGATGCCCACGCCCGCCGCAACAGAGCTTACCTCGCCTTCCGCTGCAAGGAACTTATCCAGCTCGGTATAGATACCGTCGTCATACAGCGCGGCAAGTCTTTTTCTCGCATCGCTGTCGGAAACGCTCTGTTCCATTTCAGCCAATGATTTTGTAAATGCCATTGTGTTTCCTCCATATTATTAAATAAGTATGGCGAATTACGCCAAAAAAATATCCACAATAATTATACTACAATATGAGGAAAATAACAAGGGCATTTTTCCGTTATTTTGTTTTTTTACGTTTTGTTGCAAATTAACCGTCGATTTTTGGTGATTTTTACAAAAAGACTGTAATATGATCTAGGCTAAATATGGCCCGGAAGCAGGTTTTCGGCTGCTTTCGGGCGTTTTTAAATATTTGTTTATTCGCAATAATCATAATTTATCAGTTCTTATACCGAATAAATTCAGCAACAAACAAAACTCCTGCAAGAAATAAAGCACATCCTAGTCCGGTATAAAAAAATGCGATAAAAAAATCCGGAAATACACCACAGGCTCTTAATCCTATACCGCCTCCCATCATAATTGTCATAATAATATAAGCGTTCAGGTCAAAGAAGTTCCAGAAAGGTCGGAAGTCCTCTTCATAACCTCTGATACGGTTAATATGCTTTCTTGTCATTTTATAAAACATTGTGCCGAACAACAAAAAAACAACTGCTGACAAGATTATATTATACCAAAATATTTTTATAGCTCCATAGGACAATATTCCCAGTCTTGCAACATTAAATCCTGCAATCATCCATACAATTCCCGCTATTACCAGCAGAGTTCTTTTTGGCACTTTATAAAATTTTTTCATTTTTTTCTTCATAAATTCCGATCGATCTTTGTAACCGTTATATCTTATCACAGTACCTTTGTCAAAAAATCATAGCACTTTTGCAAAGCACTAATTATATGCAGCGAATAAATCGTTCACACAATCAATGATCTGCCCTATATTATCAATGGCATTTTCCTCACGCTCCAAATTCCCGAACCCGTATTTTGCATAGATAAAAGGAACACCGGCATAGTTTGCCGCTTCCTTATCACCGAGAGTATCACCCACATAGACCGCTTTTGTAAGATGATTTCTGGCTATGACCAATTTAATATTTTCGCCCTTGATTTGTCCTGTTCTGCCGGACATTTCAAAATCCGTAAAATATCGTCCGAAGCCGTAATAATCCAAAAATGTCTGCACATACCCGTCCTGACAATTGCTCACAATAAACAGTTTATATTTATCTTGCAGAAGCATTAATGTTTTTTCCAAATCAGGGTACAATGTCCCGCCGTGTTCCCGCAAATATACCTGCTCTTCCCGACAGCATTCCCGCAGAATTTCCATTCTCTCGTTTTCGTTCATATCGGGAAACATCAAGCCCGCAATATTATCCAGCGTCTTTCCCATAAATCCGCACATATCGGTTTCCGTGATATGCTTATGTAATTGCGGGTACAAGTCCAGAACACGATTCCACGCAGGCACTACCTGTTTGGAAGAATCCCATAACGTCCCGTCCAAATCAAAAACGATCCCTGTGTTTCCGTATTTTTCCAATTAATCGAACCACCCATATCCTCTGCTAAATAGAGCATTTTTCCTTTATTTTGTTTTTTCACATTTTGTTGCAAATTAACCGCCGATTTTTTGTTTGTTCGCATAAATCAGAATTTATGGTTGTAATAAACTTCCGTTCTTTATTTTTGAGTATCAGAGCTTCCAGCTCCAAGGCGGCTCTGTTTTCAAAATGATTTTGATTGGAATGAGTCGAAATGTCAACGCTACCCTCTAGGAGATCATCTCCCAACAGCTCTTTCTTTTTCCAAAATCGTGTCAGTAGAGCCGCAACGTTGTTCGACCCGGTAACATCACCAAAATCCGTGACAATGTTTTCGCTCAAAAGCTCTATGTCAACTCTTTTTTCAAGCCGCAGCACTATTTCCCAAATGTTCTCTAAACCATCGGAAAGTGACATCAGCGATTTTATTACCTCTATGGTCTCTCCATTGAGGTAGGGGCATAAATCTTGCCCATCTCCGACAAATCCGTGTCGTACCACCTGACTTGAAACCGACTTTTCCGTGAGCAATTTCTCAAATCCAAGGTATATCTCCCCCGGTTTTGCGTTGGCGGCATTTGATACGTTGCTGAAATTCAACTCAGATCCAATGCGATCTATCATAAAAAACTCCTTATAACCTAACTTCAATCCAATACGGCATCCACTAAATTCCGATTTATCTTAATAACCGTTATATTACAATTTAATGCCCGCAACCCTTATCGAAAAACTCCGCGATGCTTTCCATTTTCGGTTCGTCGGAAAAGAACCGGAGTTTTTTCAGGCGGGCAAGATCGCTTTCGGGAAGCTCGAACCGCGCCTTGTCGATCCCGTGCAGCGTCATCAGGTTCAGTATCGCGCGGACTAAGCCGTCCGTGAAGAACTCTTCGCAGGAAAGCTCGTCCACCACGAACTCCTCGCCGTCCAAAACGCCGGCTATCCTGCCGAGTATCTCATCGCCGTCTCGCGCGTTAAATTCGATCTTATCAAGATTTTCCTTATTTTGCAGTATTTCGATCATACGCTCACCGCCTTGTATTTGATTTTCCGATAGCCGCGCGGAGTATGCGCAGCTCCTCCTTTGTGAGGTCGCGCCACTCGCCCGTTTTCAGCATACCGAGCTTCACACCGCCGATCGCGGTGCGGCGCAGTCTGCCGACCTGCAATCCTACCGCCGCGCACATTCGGCGAATTTGCCTGTTCAGCCCCTGCTTTATCGTTATCCGAAGCACGGTGCGCTCCGACTCATCGACGAGCACCTCTACGCTGCACGGAAGCGTTATCTTTCCGTCGTCAAGCTCAACGCCCGAGGACAGCCGCATTATCTGCTCCTCGCTGACCTTCCCGTCTATCGTCACGCGATAGGTCTTGCTGACGTGGCGGCTTGGGTGAGTTATCTCATTGGCGAACTCGCCGTCATTCGTAAACAGCAGCAGCCCCTCGGAATTGCGGTCGAGCCGCCCAACTGGAACGACGCGCTCCTCAACTCCCGTCAGCAGATCTGCGGCGATTTTTCTGCCCTGCTCGTCCATCATCGTGGTTATGTAGCCGCGCGGCTTATTCAGCATTATATAACGCTTTTCGCGCGGCAATGCGCCTATCCTTTTACCGTTTACGGAAATCACATCGGTATGCGGATCGGCTTTATCGCCAAGTCTGCACGTCCTCCCGTTTATCGTCACTTTTCCGTCAGATATCAGCTCCTCGGCTTTCCGCCGCGAACACAATCCGCTTTCGGCTATTATTTTTTGAACCCGTACCTTTTCCATTCTACTCTCCAATGCCTTTCGGCGAAATGTTATACCGCACTGTTAGGCGGCGCTCGCCGGCAGCGAGC
>DILZ01000067.1 GCA_002425305.1 Ruminococcaceae bacterium UBA5579 | reverse complement strand
CAGTCAATACAGCAATTCCGCACAGATCACCGCCAATACCGTTATATCGTTCGGTTCGTACACGAGCCGTATGCTTGCCGCTCCGATCCTCACGGGAGAGCCCGGCTCACGCGTGATGATGAAGGGCATTGACGTTTCGGGCTGGCAGGGCGAGATAGACTTTAAGAAGGTGAAGCAGAGCGGCGTTGACTTCGTTATCGTAAAGGCGGGCGAAGGACCTGTTATCGTCGATACCTGGGAGAAGAACTACGCAAATGCAAAGGAAGCGGGGCTTAAGGTCGGTGCATATTGGTTCTGCACATCAACGACGATCGAAGGCGCGAAGGAAGAAGCACAGCTGTTCCTCAAGGCTTTGAGCGGCAAAAAATTGGACTTCCCCGTTTATCTCGATATGGAACTCACAGAACAATTCGACAACGGCAAGGAGTTCTGCACGCAGCTTGTCGAAACGTTCTGTTCGACGCTTGAGGGCAAGGGCTATTACGCGGGCGTTTACTGCTCGACCTTCTGGTATACGAACTATGTCAACGACGCGACGCGCTTAAAGCGCCCCAACTGGATAGCGCAGTACGACAACAGATGCAAATACACCGGCAGCCACGGCATATGGCAGTACGGCGTTGGCGAGGTCGAGGGCGTGGAGTTCGACTGCGACCTTGATTGGGGATACTTCGATTATTCCGCGTATATACGCTCCCATAACAGGAACGGATTTTAGGGAACTGTTGATCAAATGACTTTTATAATTTAAGCCTTTTTGCGGTTTTCCCCGCCTTTGGCGGGGAAAACCGCGATTAAATCATCGTTTCCTTAGCTGCACCCTTGTCGGGAGATGTTTCGGAGGTTAAAAGTGATGAAACGAATTAAATACTCGGTGCGGCTATAAGACCGACAGCAGGCTGTATCGAGATAAATGTTTATGTTGTCGGAAGCTGCACCGTTCACTGATAATAACTTATTGTTAATGAAAGGAATGCAGTTTTATGGACAAGGAAATTCTGAAAAACGTTTGGACACAGGAGGAGAAGCTCGCGCACATTCACGGGTGGGACTTCTCACACATACACGGCAGATATGAAGCGGAAGAGGCTTTGCCGTGGAGCTATGAGCAGCTCGTCAGGCAGTATCTGAAAAGCAATGCGGATATAATGGATTATGATACGGGCGGCGGTGAGTTTTTACTGTCGCTGAACCACCCGTATAATAAGACCTCCGCAACAGAGGGCTATCCCCCCAATGTCAGGCTTTGCAGCGAGAGACTGCTGCCGCTCGGTATTGACTTCAGAGAGTGCGGCGATCCGTCAAAAATCCCGTTCGCTGACGAAAGTTTTGATCTGATGATCAATCGGCACGGCGGATTTGATGCTGCCGAAATTTACAGATCACTGCGCCGCGGCGGTGTGTTCGTTACGGAACAGGTCGGCGAGGATAACGACAGAGATCTGGTGGAAATGGTTTTGCCGGGAACGGGTTCGCCCTTTCCTCATATGAACCTTTCGGAGCAGTGCAATAGCTTTGAAAACGCAGGATTTCGCATAATCAAAGCGGATGAAGCGTATTGTCCCATTCGGTTTTATGATATCGGAGCGTTTGTCTGGTTCGCTCGCGTCATCGAATGGGAATTCCCCGGTTTTTCGGTCAACAAGTGCTTTGAGCGGCTTTTGAAAATGCAGAAAACGATCGAAAAGGTCGGAATGATCGAGGGGACAAGTCATCGTTATATTATTGTCGCTCAGAAATAGTTATTGCTTTACGCGGCAATTTTCAAAACAGAACAACTGAAAAGAGCCGCTCTCGCGGCTCTTTTTTTATAGTTCGCCCGCACAAATCGTATTTAATAACGCTGCTTATAATATTATTTCAAAAAGTACTTGACAAATAGAGAGTATTGTGATATAACATTATATATTCGGCGAACTCCTGAATCATAATGAAAAAAGGCGGGTTCGGCTTCATAGCAGCGGAAATAAGGGGAGATAACAATGATAGGTTTGGGAACGCTGATAAACTGCGCGGGAATAATATTGGGAGGCATTATCGGCTTTCTTTTCGGGAAGTATATGCCCGTGCGCGTTCGCGACGGCTTGAATATGGCGTGCGGGATAACGGTACTGTTTATCGGCATATCGGGCGCAATGGAGCAAATGCTTCTTGTCGGCGGAAAGTCAATGTTTATTGTTATATGTGTTGCTCTCGGCACTCTTGTCGGCGAGCTTATCAATATAGAGGGGCTGTTTGAGCGTTTCGGGGAATGGCTTAAAGCAAAGACCGGCAACGCTAAGGACAAGAATTTCGTTAACGCGTTCGTTACCGCGTCGCTGACGGTGTGTATAGGTGCTATGGCTATCGTGGGGGCGATAGCGGACGGGTTGACGGGCGACTTTTCGATACTCGCGACCAAGGCGATACTTGACTTGATAATCATAATTGTGATGACCTGCTCTATGGGAAAGGGCTGCGTTTTCTCGGCGATACCGGTGCTTGTGTTTGAAGGCGCGATCACCCTACTCGCAAAGCTGATAGCTCCCGCAGTGACCGAAGCGGCGCAGAACAATATATCCCTTATAGGCTCGATACTTATTTTCTGCGTCGGCGTTAATCTGGTGTGGGGGAAGAAGGTGCGGGTTGCGAATATGCTGCCGTCTATCGTTTTTGCGGCAGGAGCGGCTTTTTTGCCGTTTGCAATTTAAGTATTACATAAAAGTCTGAAATAACTTTTATCAAGAACCAGTGTACTGTCCCATTCAAAATTGACATAAGACGAACAACACTTTTTTCCATACGCAAAGCGAAGAACAAAGGCTTGCCGGGGTGAATGAAAGTCATTCACGCAAGTCGTGGACGCAAACAATTAAGAAAAAAGTTTTTGCAAAAACCTCTTGACAAACCCAAAGTGTTGTGATATAATATTATATGTTCAGCAGAATACTGTTGGTCTTTAATTCGCAGATGTGGCGAAATTGGCAGACGCGCTAGCTTCGGGTCGCGTCACGACAGGGGTTTTATTTAAATCCGCTCATTCGATCGGCTTGAACCGAATATAAATCAAGCGAAGTTTTAATATGCGGGTGTGTTGGAACTGGCAG
>DILZ01000095.1:8602-9831 GCA_002425305.1 Ruminococcaceae bacterium UBA5579 | reverse complement strand
CAACTAACAACTAACTACTATTTTCTATAAAACTAAACGGTTTATCACCTTTTCTCCTTTTCAACATATTATGCAATATATTTGTTGAAAGGGTGATGATATGAACGATCGCCAAAAGCTGATAGTAAACGGCGGACGGAAATTGGAGGGCGAGCTTCGCGTTCACGGCGCGAAAAACAGCGCTTTGCCCCTGCTTTCTGCGGCGGTGCTGGCTCACGGAGAGACCGTGCTGCACAATTGTCCCGCGCTTACCGACGTGGACGCGGCTTGCAGAATACTTTCGCATATCGGCTCGGNNAAATGCCGCCGCAGCGGAGATACCGTCACGGTGGACGCGACGAACGTATTCGGCAGTGAGATACCCGATAACCTTATGCGGGAAATGCGCTCGTCGATCGTATTTCTCGGCGCGCTGCTGGGAAGAATGGGGCGGTGCAGACTGTCGTTCCCGGGCGGCTGCGACCTCGGTTCAAGACCTATCGACCTTCACATCTCCGCGCTGCGGCAAATGGGCGCGAAAATAGGCGAGGAGCACGGATTTCTCGATTGCAGCGTCGGCAAGGGACTGCACGGCGCGAAAATCGTGCTTTCGTTCCCGTCCGTTGGAGCAACCGAAAATATCCTGCTGGCTGCCGTGACCGCAAAGGGCGAAACGGAAATACATAACGCGGCGCGCGAGCCGGAGATCACAGATCTTGCCGAATATCTCAGCAAATGCGGCGCAAAGATACGCGGCGCCGGCGAGAGCGTTATCGTTATAGACGGCGTGGAGCGCCTTGAACCGTGCGAGCACAGTGTTATTCCCGACCGCATAGCTGCGGGAACATATCTTTGTGCCGCGATGATAACTCACGGCGAGATAATACTCACCCATTGCCGCCCTGACCATATGAACGGCTTTTTGCAGACCGTAGAGGCTATGGGCGCGAGAATATACACCTACGGCGGCGGGAAGATGTACGTTACGGGCAAAAAGCGGCATATCGCCCCGCCGACGATAAGGACAATGCCTTACCCCGGTTTTCCGACCGATATCCAGGCGCCGTTTACCGCGCTCTGCACAACGGCGGAGGGTACGAGCGTGTTTGTGGAAACGATATTTGAAAACCGTTTTCGTCACATACCCGAGCTGGTACGGTTGGGCGCGTCGGTCAAAACAGAGGGCAGAGTGTGCGTCGTTCAGGGAGTGCGGCAGCTTTCGGGCGCAAAGGTTTGCGCGGCGGAGCTTC
>DILZ01000095.1:0-8561 GCA_002425305.1 Ruminococcaceae bacterium UBA5579 | reverse complement strand
GCAATTTATAGACCGCGGCTATGAGAATTTGGAAGGTGCTTTGCGCTCTGTGGGCGCGGATATCAAAAGAGTGTGACGGCATTTCGTCAGACGGAAGTTAAAGGATGGTGAAAAAATGGCGCTGAAAAAAGGCAAGCAGGGAAAAAATGCCGAAAAAAGTATAAAGAGCAATAATAAACCCGCTCCCCAAAACGCGGGAAAAAAGCCATCTCAAGGCGAGCAGAATACCCCTTTGAGGAATAAGCCTCAAAGACCGTCTCAAAACGTTTCCGAAAAAAAGCTGCCCGTATCGGACTCAAAGCAGCGTCCCGCCAATTCAGCGCAGGACGGCAGACCTCAGCAGCGCAGGCGCTCCTACGAATCGCAGTCGGGGCAGCTTAAGAACGTGTCGGCCGAGAAAAAGAACGCTTCGGCAAACAATGCTGCAAGCACTCAAAGCCGTCCTCCTAAAAAGAAGAAATACCGCGGCGGAAACTACGCGCTGTATTATGTAATGGGAGCGGTCGTTTTGGTGATAGTGTTTATAGTGCTTGCAAACACCGTTCTGTTCAATTGCACTCAGATATCGGTATCCGGCAATGAAAAATACACATCGGATGAGATAATCGCGCGTTCGGGCTTGAATATCGGTGATAATCTTCTGCGTATGAACACATCGTCGGCACGGGAAAATATCATAGGCTCGCTTGCGTACGTCGATGATGTAAAAATTAAGAGATCGTTTCCGACAAAGGTCAACATAATAGTTGCAGAGGCGGTAAAGCAGTATTGTATCGTTGAAAACGGGACCACCGCCGCAATCTCGCGTAAGGGAAAGATAGTGGAGCATTGCGACGCGGGCGATCTTCCGGTCGTTAAGGGATATGATGCGGAAACGCTGGAGGTCGGTAAATGGCTCAGCTCCAAAACGGAGGGCAAGAGCGATATTCCGGACGTTATTTTTAACGCGGCGGACGCAGCAGGACTAAAGGGCATAACGGTGGTGGATATGTCTGATAAGTTCTCCGTGAATATTATCGTGGAAGACCGTATTATCCTGGAGCTTGGTCCGGCAGAGAACGTAAAGAGCAAGCTGCTTGTGGCGGTGAAGATTATTGACGAGGAGATCGGCAAGGAGGAGTATGTTACGCTGCGGCTCACAAATCCCGAAAAAGTCCCTGCGCATAACAATTCTCTGCCTCGTCCAAGTAAGCCTGCTTCAAGCTCGTCGGTTAATTCATCGTCGGTGTCCTCTCAAAGCGTCGCCGACCCCGAACACACTCCGATTCCAGAGCCTGATCCCGATCCCGAACCCGAACCGAACCCCGAACCGAACCCCGAACCGGACCCCGAACCGGACCCCGAACCCGAACCAAATCCCGATCCGCCTGAAGAATAACGACTTATTACACTTTAAATGCTTTTGGAAAATAATGTCAAAAAATACGGTTCAATAATTGTAAAATTATTTGAAAAATGGGTTGCAATTTGTACTTATATGTGTTATAATAAATAGAGTACTACTGTATATAGACGTAAAAAGCAGGAGGAGAGTTAAAGTTATGGCTTTTGCGATAGATGATATTGATGATGGTTTCGATCTGTCCGACGATTTCCAAATGAACACCAAAATAATGGTGTTCGGCGTTGGGGGCGCGGGCGGCAACGCGGCGGCTCATATGGTGGACAGCGGTGTGCTTGATGTGGAGTATGTTATTGCGAACACTGATGTAGCGGCTTTGAGGAAAAAAGACGCAAGCAAGATGAAGCGTATCCAGATAGGGCGCAAGACAACGCGCGGTCAGGGCGCGGGAAACGACCCCGCTAAGGGACAGGCTTCCGCCGAGGAGAACCGCGACGATATCGCGTCAGTTCTGGACGGTGTATCTATGCTGTTTGTGGCTGCCGGAATGGGCGGCGGCACGGGTACGGGCGCAGCTCCGGTCGTGGCTTCCGTCGCAAAGGAAAAGGGAATACTTACCGTCGGCGTTGTGACTAAGCCCTTCGATTGGGAGGGCAAGGCGAAGATGCAGATGGCGATAGGCGGCGTTTCCGAGATGAAGAAGTATGTCGACGCTCTTATCATTATACCGAATGACCGTGTGCGCGAGCTTAGAGGCTCTAAGCCCAAGGTGTCGCTCAAGGAAGCATTCGGCGAGGTCGACGATATCCTCTGCAAGGCGGTCACGGGTATGATAAAGCTGCTGCAGGGCGACGGCTATATCAATGTGGATTTTGCGGATATTACTATGGCGCTGCACGAAAGCGGCATTGCACATATCGCTATCGGCAAGGGCAAGGGCGATAACAAGATAGACGATGCCTTGAACGAGGTCCTGAACAGCCCGCTGCTCGAAACGTCCATAGATGGCGCGCAGCGCGGTCTTTTGAATGTAAGCATTCCGTCGAGCTTCCCGCTTGATGAGTTTGACGGGCTTTCAAAGGAGATTTCGGAGAAGTTCAACACGGACGCGAAATTCAAGTGCGGCATTGTGTTCGACGACGACCTTGCGGACGACGAGATCTCGCTTATCGTCGTGGCGACTGATTTTGCCGATGATCCTGTTCCCAACAATGTACTTACCGGAATATCCTCCCCGAATATTCCCGTTGAAGGACCTACTCCAGATGAAGCGCCGGAATCCTTGTTCGATAACGACGAAAGAGTGAGCAGCGCTCCTTTTTCGGACGGCTTCAACGATTCGCAGGATATAGATACCCTGCTGCGCAAGTTCAATCAGGGAAAAGAAAGTTGATATTAATTTAATAACCACGCGTTCTTCCTCGCCGATAACGGGGGAGAACGTTTTTTTGTTCACAAATCGGCACGCCGGAGAAATTTCGGATATTTTTTGTGAAAAGGACTTGCATTTTTTTTGATTTTGTTATACAATATAAGATGTAGAATTGTTTTTTTGCGACCGAGCAACATCTTAATAAGAAGGGATATAAAATAATGGACAAGTTGTTGGCTTTTTTTAAGAATGTTTGGTTCAGACGAGCGATATCAGTGATCTGCTGGGGATATACCGCTTTTATGGCGTGGATGGCGTGGCTTTGCTTTGGTTATTACTTTCAGTTTGAAAACCCCACCCCGGCGTTCGTTTTGTACTTGTTTATAAATGTATCCGCTATGGGCCTGATGATATTGTCGCGCAAGCAGGTTATGACGCAGATAAACGCATATATTCTGCCGCCGATAGTATTGTTGATAATGTTTTTTGGATTTGGTAATTGGTACGTTATTATTCCGCCCATTGTGGTGATGCTGGTGCTGTTTTTCGTGAACGTTTCCAACGAAACGCTGAAGACGGTGCTGGGAACTATGTATCTGCTTATGTTTGTTATTGCTGCTGCCGGACATATAGGCTTTGAGCGTTTTATGGGCAACATCAGCTTTGTGGGACCCGACCTTACGGAGCGCGACACAAGCTACGAAACGCTTTCGGAATCGGGCGAATACCGTTTGGTGCGCTACCTTGACATTACGCCCGCGCGCCGCACTATGGCGTATTATGTTGAATACACGGGCGACGATATAGATCTGCCGAAGGGCGTGGCGAAGAAGGTATACGGCTGCAAGCCCGTGCATACGGCGGCATATACGGATATATCGCAGAATTTCGTTGTATGGGGCAAGGAAAAGCGTAACGGTCAGGACGTTGAGATACTTTATGTTGACGGCAAAAACGTCCGCGAGAACCCGTATCTTGTAAAGGAAATAAGCTCGTCGAATATGAGCGGCTCAAGCTCCGGCTCAAAATCAAACTCGACGGCAAGCACATCATCGTCATCGGCGTCAAGCACTGATGATCCGGCATTTTCCTCAGCTGATTAGTTTGGTATGCGATCAAAAAGTAAAGGAGTGGTAGTATGGAAAGAACGCTGAAGCTCGTGGGAAAAACTTCCAACGAGATATTCACGCTGCGATATCCTACGACTCTGTTGGAATTCTGCGAGTATGATTTTTCCTACTTCGCAAAACATTCGATAGCCGTATGCAACGAATCGCTGAAAACGGGCGTGCTCGACCACGACCGTATGGCGGAGCTACGCCGCGATGTGCAGTCGGCGCATTGCTATATCGAGCATAATATAAGAACGACATACGAAAAGCTCGTGTTGGACTGCTGGATAGACTATGTTTGCAGGCGCGACAATATCGGCATCGGAGTGTTATGGAACAGATTTATCCGCTGCAAAAGCGATTTTGAAAAAGCCGTTTTTTCGCGGCTGTGCGATTTCCGCTATAACCGCGCGATAAATGAGTGGCTGAACATCGTGCGCGTGCAGGATTACGCCCGGTGCAAGACGGACTTCATCTTTGTTGAGGGGATAAATGACGTGGAGGAGGCTGTGGCGCGTCGAAATTATTTCGACCTGACGTTCAGCGTGACGGCTCGCGAGATGGGCTGCCGAATAGAGGATTTGGGTGTTGTTAAGGCGTTTTCCGTGGGCAGAGTGCCGACGGCGCCGTTCCTTTTCCCGACTGTTTCAAAGGATATCGTGCGCAATGTGCTCGCCGATTTTGATTACAGTGAGGATTATTCCGATGTGGGAGATTATACCGATATCTCCGATAAGATCGCTATGGACGCGTTTTCCAAAATGAAGGCGGGACTGCCGCAGGACCTTGCGAACTACGGCGTGGTGCGCGGAAAAATGGACGGCTATGTCAACAAGATCTATATGCCGTGCAGCCTGAAGGCGGCTATCGATCTTGAGATCGACGCGATAATTGAAAACAGCGAATGGCTCGCGAAATGCAAGCGCTGCGGACGCTATTTTCTGCGCGATAAGGATCACCGCGAGGAATATTGCTCGCGGCTCGTTCCGAACGGCAAGACCTGCTTAGAGATATGGGAAGAAAAGCACCCGAAGCCGTCAATGACCGAAGCGCTGGAGAGAAAGTCGCGCGAGGTGACCGATAAGATGTACGCGCGCGTAGATAAGACGATGAGCGTTAAGGAATACGAATATTGGCGCACATATCTCGAGGCGATGAAGCAAAAGGTAAGAAACGGCGAGATATCTCCGGAGGAGCTTGAGAGCTTTTTGGATTATTCGCTTGACGTGGATATATCCAAAAGTACGCCGATAATGGAAGTCCCGAAAAAGGAGCAGGAGCTGCGTCAGCCCGCAAAGGAGCGCGTTGTAAAGCCGTTTATGCCCGAAAGGATAAGCCGTGCCGCGATCCCTCAGCCGGTCGAGCCGGAAACTCCCGATCCCGATGAGGAGCGCGTTTTAAAGGAGGGTTTTTTTACCTCTCCCACCAAGCAGCGCAAGAAGAACGAAGCTCCACGAATATCCCACGTTATCCGCAACGGCGAAAGTCTTGGACGCGAGAGCTATGACCCAAAACCCGATCCCGCAGGATTTCAGCCTTTCGGGGCGCAGTTTGCGGAGCCGCAGCAGTCGCCCGATAAAACTCCGCAGGAGCCTCATCGCAGCGCCTATGAGGATTTGCAGCGCCTTGAACAGCGTCTTGAGGAGGAAAAGCGCATAAAGCGCGAAAAGGCGGAGGAGATAGCGCGGCGCAGAGAGCTTGACGAGGAGAAAGAGGCGCGCAGAACCGCCGTTAAGGCTTTTGAAGAGCCTCTGCCCTTTTTTGCCGAGGAGTTTACTCAAAGAGCGCCGCAGCCGCCGCTTGAGCAAAAAATGCACAACGAGCCTGAGCCGCCGTTCCCTATCTACGACGAAGTTCCCGAGGAAATGAGAAGTAATGTAAACGCGCGGTCGGGCTCTCAGAAGAAAACCGAAAGCAAGCCGCCGGAGATACAAGCTCCCAAACCCAAGGTGATCAAGAAAAACGCCGCAGCCATAAGCGCTTACGGCAAGGCGGCGGGTGNNGCTTCTTACCGCGCCGCAGGCGGATATCGTTCTGCCGCGCGACGAGAAGCCGGTATACTATTTCGATGAAGATATTCCCGACAGCGAGCCGTTTAAGGATATCGGCAGCATATTCGATGTTCTTGAGCAGTCGGAGAGCGGTGAAAAGACGCGTTACGGAAAGTATTCGTCCGAACCGCCTCCCGAACGCGTGACGCGTGATAACGCGCCGGAGGGTATCTGGACGGAGGACAGGAGTTTGTTTACGGAACAGCCGGAGGACGAACTCCCGGAGCAGCCCGAACAATCGGAGCTTGATATGCTGAAATCGAAAAAGCATATGAAGTCCAATAAAACGCGCCGTCTTTATGACGTTATTATGCGCGAGCCGGACGACAACCCGAATTTCAGGAAGAAAAAATAGTAAAAAAATATAAGCGGTCTTTTCGCCATACGGGCGGTAAGACCGCTTTTTATCGAAGAATTGCCGTCGATATGGACAGGTTCTCCGGAGCGTTAATTTGAACACGCTCTAATATTGTAAAAAAACGCCGCAGGGTAATATCGTGTTACCCTGCGGCATATTATTTTTAGGGAAAAGATTTCAATCCGTGCTTTTCGTCGGTGCTGAAGACGGAGCACGCAGCGCACACAGCTCTTCGAGGCATTTCTGGCAGACGTTTCTTCCCTTGAAAACCGTTATCCCTGCCGCATTGCTGCAAAACGAGCAGGCGGGAGAGTACTTCTTAAGAATTATATGATCGTCTTCCACATAGATCTCAAGGCTGTCCTTTTCCTCGATATCCAGATTGCGCCGCAGCTCTATCGGTATAACGATGCGTCCAAGTTCATCGACCTTTCTGACAATTCCCGTTGATTTTACCATTACCAATACCTCCTAAAGCACAATGAGATATGTCAAAGTTGAATGTTACAACATTATTATAGCATATTTCACAAAATTTGTCAATCGATTTAGTTCACATTGTAGTTGTTTATGGGGAATTTTATCAAAAAAAGTAAAAAATAACAATACAGAGGTAATTATGCAGGTCATTTTAGTACTTATTCCCGCGCTATCGCTGGTTTTCGCGGCGGCGGGCGGTCATATGGGCGAGATGTCGGACGCAATACTTGCAAGATCGGGCGAGGCAGTTGAGCTGGTCATCTCGCTTTGCGGAGTGATATGTTTTTGGAGCGGGCTTATGCGCGTGGCTCAGCGCGCTGGTCTTGTGGAGAAGCTGGCGCGGCTGCTTTCTCCGTTGGTGAGCTTCCTGTTTAAAGGTATAAAGCGCGGCGGCAAAGCGGCGCAGCTGATAACGCTGAATTTGGCGGCGAACGTTTTGGGTTTGGGGAATGCGTCCACTCCGCTGGGAATAGCGGCGATGAAGGCGATAGCGGAGGAGAGCGCCGAATTTGACGGCACTGCGACCGATGATATGATAATGCTTGCGGTGCTGAACACGGCAAGCCTTCAGATCATACCCGCGACAGCGNNCGGCTCTGCGGGCGGCAAACGGCGCGGAAAAGCCGTTTGAGATACTTCCGTGCGTATGGATTGTATCGGTGTATTCGGCGGTCGTTGTGGTCACGGTTACAAAGCTGCTGTGCGCTGCCTCTCACAAACGACGAAAGCGTGAATTATGAGTGTTACGGATTGGATAATACCGCTTGTAACGGTATTCGTATTGATATACGCGGCGATAAAGCGTGTGGACGTGTTCGGAGCGTTCTGCGAGGGCGCGTCGGAGGGTTTGAAAACCTGCGCCGATATCCTGCCCGCGTTGGTGCTGCTGTTGGTTTGCATAGGAATGTTCCGTGCGTCGGGCGCGGTGGATACGATAACAAAGGCGTTAGAGCCGTTCTGTGCGGCAGTCGGGTTTCCGGGGGAGGTTATGCCGCTTGTTATTCTGCGGCCTTTTTCCGGCAGCGGGGCAATGGCTGTTTACAACGATATTGCAGAAACAGTCGGTGTTGGAACGTTCGCGGAGCGCGTCGCGGCGACGCTGATCGGCTCCAGCGAAACTACGTTCNNCTATATTTTTCCGCCGTAAAATGCCGCAAAACGCGCTTTGCCGTTCCGGCGGCGCTCACCGCAGACTGCACTGCGTGGATAGTATGCGGGACGGTGGTTTTCTTGTTTTTTGGAGGGTGACATATGAAATTATTTACAAAACAGACAAAATCAAGCAATCTTCTGTCCGACCGCGAATGTCGTGAGCTTGCCGACAGGATAAGCGAGCTTACGGAGCAGCTTGGGAATATCCGCGCGAATTTTAATATAGTGACTGACGACCGCACCATAGACGCGCTGATCTATGAGGAAAACGCGCTTATCTGCCGAATAGAAGCACTTCATCGGGAGGCGCGCGAGCGCGGGTTAAAGGTTCAGCCGTTTCAAAGATAAAATTTTGTCGTTTTTTTGAATAAAAAAGTGTTTTTTGAGTAAAATATGACTGCGGAGGAAATCCGCGATAAATATTGTTAAACAGTTCACAGGAGGAACTAATTATGTCTAACCAGAATAATCAGAACCAGAAACAGAACCAGTCCGAGCAGCAGAAGCAGAACCAGTCCGAGCAGAACAAGCGCTAATCGGATTTCAGCCGAGGGCAAGTCCCTCGGCTTTACATTTTTTTTAAAAAGTACTTGACAAATTTTCGACCGTGTGCTATAATTATTAAGTTGAATATATGTTAGACCTACGGAAAGATGGCTGAGTTGGTCTAAAGCGCACGATTGGAAATCGTGTA
>DILZ01000069.1:49356-69774 GCA_002425305.1 Ruminococcaceae bacterium UBA5579 | reverse complement strand
ACAGCGACACAGATTCGGATAGTGATACCGATAGTGACACAGATTCGGACAGCGACACCGACAGTGACACAGATTCGGATAGTGATACCGATACGGACGATGATAATTCAATTATTATTGATGATGACGATGTTCCTCGTGGAGATCTTCCTCCTACGGATCCTGGTATCGAGATAGATGATGATGACGTTCCGCGTGGTCCTAATCCTTATACAGGTGTCGGAGACGCTACAGGTGGACTTGCGATAGGTGCGGTTGGAGCTGCGATTGCAATGGGTATTACTGCAAAAAAGCGTAAGGACAAGAAATAAAGTTTTTCAGCCCTCCCCACACGGGGAGGGCTGATTTTTATTAATTATTCAAGTAAAAAAAGTCCCCGACCAAAACGATCGGGGAATGGATATTCAATGACGATCAAGCACGTACGTTTAACAAGTTTCCTCTTCCATCAGGAGAGGGCATATTGTCAAGCATATCCGTGATGGCTTCCATAGTCTGAGCGGAAGCTTCCATAGTCTTTTTTAGCATACCGACGGCTAAACCGTTTTGAAGATTATCCATCGCCATTGCCATTGCTGTTGAAGCAATTTGCATTTCCATAGTATAAGCCTCCTTTTATCTTTTTTATTATATCACAAATATTTTAAAATGTCAAGTTTTATTTTGGCTGTTTTAAAAAAATGTACATTTTCGAATGAAAATCACTTGATTTTTTGGAAAAAATGTTGTATAATATATTTGTAGAGTAATGAACTGTAGCAGAGTGCAGTCATTATGCGGATAAAAATTAATAAGGAGCTTTTTGTATATGGAAAATAATATTCTCCTTGAAAGTGGAACAAACGAGCTTGAGGTGCTTGAATTTATGGTAGGTAATCAAAGCTTTGGCATAAATATCGCCAAGGTGAACGAAATTATGAACTACCAGCCGATGATACCGGTTCCCGATTCGCCGCCCGAGTTTGAGGGCGTGTTCACGCCGCGTGACAAGGTCATCTCCGTTATTGACTTACATAAGGTATTAAATAAAGAGAGTGCTGACAGCAGCCATGACCTTTTGATAATCTGCAACTTCAACCAGATGGACGTTGGCTTCCACGTTTCATCGGTTAAAGGAATACAGCGTATTTCTTGGGAGGATATCGAAAAGCCTCCGAGAATTTCGGGTGACGGTATGAATAATATTGCCACCGGTATCGCTAAGCTCTCAGATAGAATCATACTTATACTTGACTTTGAGAAGATCGTTTCTGACATTAATCGTTCTGCGGTTATCGATGCATCCGGTGCAACTGAGGTTGATGCCTCAAAAGCGAACAAGCACATCGTTATCGCAGAAGACTCCCCGTTCCTTAACACACTTATTCAAAGCACTCTTGGAGACGCGGGATATAGGAATATTGTTTCGTTTGAAAACGGCAAAGACGCATGGGATTACATCAGCGGGCACAAGAATCTCGCCGGAGATATTCTTGACCATATATCCTGTCTGATTTCCGATATAGAAATGCCGCAAATGGATGGTCACAACCTTACAAAGCGCATAAAGGATGATGAGGTTCTTCGTCGAATTCCGGTATACCTGTTCTCATCGCTTATCAATGAGCAAATGAGGGTAAAGGGCGATAGCGTAGGCGCAGATGCACAGTTTTCCAAGCCGCAGATAGGCGCTCTTATTAATTACATTAATGAGCATATCTGATTTAACATCAGAGATCTTATTTATAAAATTGGCTCTTTCCGTTTATGCGGAGAGAGCTTTTTGTTTATCAAGAGTACATTATTTGATTTTGCATATAGTATGTAAAATAGAAAAAACTGCGATTAGACCTTGACTAATTTGCTAAAAAATGATATAATAAGATTTGAACTGTTATGCTTGATTATTTTGAAAGAGGGTATTTTTATGACTAAAATCGATGTATTTTCGGGATTTTTGGGAGCGGGCAAGACCACTCTCATCAAAAAGCTGCTTAAAGAGGGCTATAATGGCGAAAAGCTTGTGCTTATCGAGAATGAGTTCGGAGAGATAGGTATTGACGGCGGTTTTATGAAAGATGCGGGCATTGAAGTCACGGAGATGAACCAGGGCTGCATTTGCTGCTCGCTTGTCGGTGATTTCGGCAAGGCGCTTGAAAAGGTGCTGGAAGAGTTCTCACCCGACAGAATTTTGATCGAGCCGTCCGGAGTTGGCAAGCTCTCGGACGTTATCAAGGCGGTTATGAACATCGGCAGTGATAAGATCGTTTTGAACAGCTATACCACAGTTGCCGATGCCGGTAAAATCAAGATGTATATGAAAAACTTCGGTGAGTTCTATAAAAATCAAGTTGAAACCGCAAAAGCCATTGTACTTTCGCGCACGCAAAAGCTCTCTGCGGATAAGCTGGACGAGGCTGTAAAGATGATACGCGAGCTTAACGAGCACGCAACTATCGTCACCACTAATTGGGATGAGATAAACGGCAAGCAGATACTTGCGGCAATGGAAACGGAGAATAAATTTGCCGATGATCTTCTTAAGGACGAGGATATCTGTCCCGTATGCGGTCACTCACATCATCATAATGAAGAGGACGAGTGCTGTCATCACGATCATAAAGAACACGAGCACCACCATAATCACGATGAACACGACCACGAACATCATCATCACGAGGACGGTGAGGAATGTCACTGCCACGATCACGACCACGACCACGAACATCACCATCACGAGGACGGTGAGGAGTGTCATTGCCATGATCACGAACATCACCACCATCATCACGCAGATGAGGTGTTCACTTCTATCGGAATAGAGAGCGCGAAGATTTTTACCAGGGACGAGCTTGAAAACGCGCTGTCAAAGCTGTCTAACGAGGAGTTTGGCGTTGTATTGAGAGCTAAGGGTATTGTTCCCGGCGCCGAAGGCGTTTGGTATCATTTCGACTTTGTTCCCGAAGAATACGAGGTAAGAACAGGCGCGGCTGATGTTACGGGCAGAATGTGTGTTATCGGCTCAAAGTTGGTCGAGGATAAAATCAAGGCTTTGTTTAACGTGTAAAATGTTGGCTGTGATATTGCAAAAAACGAAAGAAGCAGCGATCGAAGGCCGTATTGGCACGAAGAAAGCAAGCTATAAAGACGCAGTGGAGCAAAGCGGAGTGAACGGTTCTCCGCGACTTTTAAATAAGGAGAAAAAATGGAAATTCCCGTTTATTTAATGACAGGTTTCTTAGAAAGCGGCAAAACGTCGTTTATCCTGGAAACGTTAAATGACAAACAATTCAGCCGAGGTGAGAAAACTCTTGTTATTGCGTGTGAGCAGGGTGAGGTGGAGTATGACGAACGTATCATCAAGGCCTCAAAGTCCGTGGTAGAGTATATTGAGGACGAGGAGGATTTCAACGAGAATAAACTCACCGCTCTTGTCAATAAGCACAAGCCCTCCCGCATTATGCTGGAGTACAACGGTATGTGGAGCTTGCGCAATATGGCTCAGAGAGCGCCAAAGGACTGGATATTCTACCAGATATTTATGTTCGTGAACCACGAAACATTCGATATGTATATGAACAATATGCGGCAGCTTATTTCGGATGACATCGCGGTTTCGGATATCATAATCTTCAACCGCTGTGTTCCGGGCAAGGTCGACAAGAAGCGTCTGCGCCGCGCCGTGAAAGCGTTGAACCCACGCATTGATATGATGTTTGAGTACGTCAACGGTGAGGTGGAACAGGGCTTCCAAGGCGATGATGAAATGCCGTTCGATGTAAATGCCGACCCTATTGAGATAGTCCACGACGATTTCGGGCTGTGGTATATTGATATTATGAGCAACGCTCCGCGTTACAAGGGCAAGAACGTTCACGTCCGCGGAATGGTGTTCAGAGCGTCAAATGTTCCCCGGGGATATTTTGTTATCTCGCGCCGCGCTATGACGTGCTGCGCCGACGATATTCAAGTGGTCGGTATTCTCGTGAAATCCCCCGATGAAGCTAAGTTCAAGGACGGAGATTGGGTTGAGGTAACGGGAAACATTATCGCGGAAAAGCAGCAATGCTATAAGGGTATGGGCCCCGTGATACTTGCGGACAGCGTTCTTCCGACAGAAAAAGCGCAGAACGAGCTGGTTTACTTTAATTGATATGATAGATTATTCAATAGTGAAAAGGGCAATCGACAACGCTGACCCCTACGGACTGCTTTCGTGTCACGCGCCGTCCGATGAGTATGATATTGAAACCAAAGAAATTGCGGAGATTATTTCCGAGAATAACTCGGCGGAAGAGATCGCAGAGATAGCCGTTAAGGTTTTTTCACGAACGTTTAATGTGAAGTTTTCGGCTGATAAGTTTATAGAAGCGGCGGGAGAAATTCGACGGGAGCTTGATAAGCTTTTATAAAATAAGCGAAAAAGCCGACCGTAAGATCGTTTACTCTAACCCATTTGGAGGAGCATCAATGACATTCACTTATGACAACGCGGTGAAAATCATCGCCGATGTTTCGCTTGACGGCGACTTTGAAGCATGGTTCGCCGAGATCTGGCATTTGATCGAGCGTGGCCGCCGCAATATCTGTCAAACGCGGCTTGAGATAATACGTTTTTACAAGCTGATCTACGATCTGTGCGCGCTTTACGCGGGTTTTGCAAACGTTTGGTATGAGTTTGATACCGACGAATATTCGATATATCTTGACATAGATTTCAATCCGATTTTGGATCGTGATACTTTCGACGAGGACGGCGAGGGTTATGCCAAGGACATGGTTTATCTCTTGGTAAATGAGGGCGGTTATGGCGAGGCGGCAAGGTTTCTTTCCGTGCAGGGCACGGATGTTGTTTTTGCGTCGCTGTACTTCGCGCTTGGCTGTGAAAATTTCTCAATTGATATGGATTTTGATAATGTTCTTAACAGTATTCTCAACGAGGTCGACGTCAACAAGATAAAAGCATATGAGTGGCTGAAAGAGATCTTGGGCTGATTTGTTATACGAAAGGATAGCTTTATGAAACTGCGATTTTACAACGCAAAGATACTAACAATGCAAAACAAGGAGATCATTGAGGGCGAGTTGCACACCGATAACGGCAAGATATCGCATATCGGTGGCGAGAAATCGGGCGAGTTCGACCGCGAGATAGATTTACAGGGCAACCTTATTCTTCCCGGATTTAAGAACGCTCACACGCACACTGCTATGACGTTCCTGCGCTCGTTCGCCGATGATCTGCCGCTCAACGACTGGCTGTATGAGCAGGTTTTCCCACACGAGGCGAGGCTCACTGAGGAAGCGGTGTACGTGTTCACGCAGTTGGGGAATATGGAGTACTTAACGAGCGGTATTACATCCTCTTTCGATATGTATATGAAGCTGCCCGTGTATGTAAAAGCGTGCACCGATATGGGCTTCCGGACGGTTCTGTGCGGTTCAATAAACGATTTCGGCGGTACTGTTGAGGGCATTGAAGAAGAATACAACACCTATAATTCGGGAAATCCGCTTATCTCGTATCAGCTTGGATTTCACGCGGAATACACCACAAAACGCGAAATTCTGGAGGGTATGGCGGCTTTGTCGCAGAAGTATAAAGCTCCTATGTACACTCACAACAGCGAAACAAAAGCGGAGGTCGCGGGCTGCAAGGAGCGTTACGGGATAACGCCCACGCAGCTCTTTGACAAGCTCGGTATGCTCGAATACGGCGGCGGCGGATTCCATTGCGTATGGTTTGATGAGCGCGATATGGAGATCTTCCGCGACAGGAACTTGTGGATGGTGACAAATCCCGCTTCTAACCTGAAGCTCGCTAGCGGTGTTGCGCCGATCTGCGAAATGCGCCGAAAGGGAATGAAGAACTTTGCGATAGGCACGGACGGAGCGGCTTCCAATAACTGTCTGGATATGTTCAAGGAGATGTTCCTTGTGGCGGGCTTGCAGAAGGTTTGCGAGGAGGACGCGGCAGCTTGTCCCGCGTTCGATGTGCTGGAAATGGCGACAAAGGGCGGTGCGCTCGCAATGGGACTTATCGACTGTGATGTTTTGGCAGAGGGGAAGTGCGCGGACTTTGCCGTTATCGACCTCAAACAGCCGAATATGCAGCCGCTTCACAATATTGCAAAGAACCTTGTGTACGCCGGCAGCAAGATCAACGTCAAGATGACTGTTATTGACGGTAAGATACTGTACGAGGACGGAAAGTTCACGACCGTGGACGCCGACGAGGTTTACGAGCGCGCGAACAAGCTGACGAAAGAAATTTGCGGAGATTAAATATGGACTTGAAGAAATTTTTTAAAAAGGGCGAGCTTATCCCTGCGGTAGTTCAGGACGTAAATAACGGCGAGGTGCTTATGCTTGCGTATATGAACGAGGAGAGCCTTGCGAAAACTTTAGAAACGGGCTACACTTGGTTCTGGAGCCGTTCGCGGCAGGAGTTGTGGAACAAGGGCGCGACTTCGGGGCACGTTCAGCGCGTTGTGGAAATATACGGCGACTGCGATGACGACACTCTGCTTATCAAGGTGGAGCAGACGGGTGCTGCGTGTCATACGGGAAACAAAACGTGCTTCTTTAATAGAATAAAGTGATGGAGTGGCTATGGAAATAGAAATTAGAAGGCTTATGCCCGAGGACGCCGAAGCGTATGCGGAATTTTTTGATACCACGCCGCATGACGATCATAACCCCGAGAATACCTGCTATTGTGTAAATTGGTGCAGCGCGGACCACCGTGCTTTGAAACAGCCCGACTGTGAGGAACGCCGCGCTATGGCGGTAGACTATGTGCGAAACGGTATTCTTCAAGGTTATGTTGCGTTAAAGGACGACAAAATTATCGGCTGGTGCAACGCGAACACAAAATCGGATTGTCGGAACTGCGCGGGACTTGTTTTCGGTTTGCCCGATCTGCAAAAGGCGGTATCTTTGCTCGAAGAAAAGGTCAAAGCGGTATATTGCTTTATGGTCGCAGAGGAGTATCAAAGACAAGGTATAGCGCGTAAGCTTTTACAGGCGGTCTGCGAGGACGCAAAGAAAGACGGTTTTGACTATGTTGAAGCCTATCCTCAAAAGGACGCTTCCGTGAAATATATGCAGTTTATGGGCTTTGACGAGCTGTATAAAAGCGTGGGCTTTGAGCGTTATATGGAGCTTGATGATAAGTTCGTTGTTCGAAAGTATTTTAAACGATAGGCGGTGAACCCGTGGAGGAGCACGACCCTATATTTACAAGGCGGAGCATAAGGCGGTTTTTAAAGCGCGAAGTTCCGGCGGAGCTTATCAACAAAATGCTTGAAGCGGCTATACAAGCACCCTCGGCGAAGAACCGACAGCCGTGGAGATTTATCGTGTTCGGCGGAGAACAAAAAGCAGATTTCGAGCGGTGTATGGAGCGCGGTATTTTGCGCGAGGAAAACGCAGAAGCACTTTTGCCGCGTTCGCGATTCGGACTTCCCGACGCGAAAAACACTCTGCGGATAATAAAGGAAGCCCCCCTTGCTTATCGCTGTTGTAAACACGAACGGCAAGTCGCCGTTCACGCCTGTAGACTGCGATGACCGCGTGACGGAAATTTGCGACACGCTGTCGATAGGCGCGGCGGTTCAGAATATGCTGCTCACAGCGGAGCATTTGGGTCTGGGAACACTTTGGATAGCTAACACCTGCTTCGCATATCCCGAGCTAACGGAATTCTTGAAAACCAACGGACAGCTTGTCGGAGCGGTAGCGGTGGGCTATGCCGAAGAAACACCCGCAGCAAGGGCGCGAAAAAGCCTTTACGAGGTCGCCGAGTATAGAGTAGGAGACCGCAAGTGAATAAATCAACACGGCTTCCGAAGATTTTGTAAAAATTTTAAAGGAGATAAATTTATGAGTGAAGCATTTAAGGAAATGTACGACGTTATAGTTGACCGCCGCGCCAACCCGCAGGAGGGCAGCTACACCTGCTATCTGTTCGACAAGGGACTTGACAAGATACTGAAAAAGTGCGGCGAGGAATGCACCGAAATGGTCATCGCGGCAAAAAACAAGGATAATGAGGAGCTTGCCAACGAGATAAACGATCTGTTCTATCACGTTGCGGTGCTTATGGCGGAAAACGGTCTTTCCGTTGAACGTGTGGATGAGATAATGCGCGAACGCAGCAAGAAAATCGGCAATTTGAAGCAGTTCCACACAAGCGATCACAACACATAACGATTTCTTGAAAGATATCAGCGCTAATTCCCCGCCGTCGGCGGGGAACAGTCTTTTTATTTGATTTTGAAACGTTTTTGTAAAATTTCGCGGAATTTTTTACAAAATATATTGCTTTTTTATGTAAGGTGTGGTACAATATATGTGGATTTGTAATCCCAATTCAAACAAAAAGGAGTAATTTATATGTTGGTTTCCGCTAAAGAAATGCTGAACAAGGCTCGTGACGGCAAGTACGCCGTTGGTCAGTTCAACATCAACAACCTTGAATGGACAAAGTCCATTCTTCAGACGGCAGAGGAGCTTAAAAGCCCCGTTATTCTCGGAGTTTCCGAGGGCGCGGGCAAGTATATGTGCGGTTATAAGACCGTTGTGGGTATGGTAAACGGTATGCTGGAGGAGATGAAAATAACCGTTCCCGTTGCTCTTCACCTTGATCACGGCTCTTACGAGGGCGCAAAGGCTTGTATCGAAGCGGGCTTTTCATCGGTAATGTTCGACGGCTCGCACTATCCTATCGACGAGAACGTAACCAAGACCACCGAGCTTGTTAAGATCTGCAACGACAAGGGTCTTTCTATCGAAGCCGAGGTCGGTTCTATCGGCGGCGAAGAGGACGGCGTTGTGGGTATGGGCGAGTGTGCCGATCCCAAGGAGTGCAAGATGATAGCAGACCTCGGCGTTACTATGCTGGCTGCCGGTATCGGCAACATTCACGGCAAGTATCCCGACAACTGGGCGGGTCTTTCGTTTGAAACTCTCGAAGCGGTAAAGAACGAGGTCGGCGATATGCCTTTGGTTCTCCACGGCGGCACGGGCATTCCTGCGGATATGATAAAGAAGGCTATCTCGCTTGGCGTTGCGAAGATCAATGTTAATACCGAGTGTCAGCTTGCATTCCAGGAAGCTACCCGCAAGTATATCGAAGCGGGCAAGGATAAGGAAGGCAAGGGTTTCGACCCGAGAAAGCTGCTCGCTCCCGGCGCGGAGGCTATCAAGGCTACCGTTAAGGAGAAAATGGAGCTGTTCGGCTCGGTCGGCAAGGCTTGATTTTTTGATAATTCAATGGGCATTGCTATGCAGTGCCCATTTGTTTTATTATTTGTATGGGGGTATTTATGGAAGAACTGGGCTTAGTCATCGGGCTAGTTACATTGTCTGCGTTGGTATGGACAATAATAGAGAACGTTTTTTTCGTTAAGAAGGTTTTGGTAAATTCAAAAAAATATAATGAAAAGGTTCGCAAAAGAACAAAAATTCTTTTTCCCATATCGGTTGTGTTGACGGCTGTGATGATATTTATTTGCTTCCGCTTAGCTAATTCATCGCTTATGTTCATTACTTTTGTGAATTATATATATTATTTCTTTATTATCCTTCCTTACTTGATCGGTTTGTGGATAGTAATAGAACTTATAATGTTGCTTGTATCTTCTATTCGCAGACCTGTGCAAGACAACAGCGAAGACAATCAGATAGGAAAATCTAACATTCTATTCCCGATACTGGCAGGGTATTTAGGCGTCTCGATTTTAATTAGGTTTCTTTTTGAAAAGCTTTGTGAGCAGATGTTTTCTAAATGAATAAAATGCGGAAAATATTTGAAGACTTTTAAAAGAATTTACTTAGAAGGTGGTAAAAATGGGAAGATTTTCTACAACGGTTCACATCAAGAACAATGCTGACAGAATGAGGTTTGTCAATACGTTTTGTGACGTCATGAAAAAGCGCGGTTTTGTGCCGTGCGCGGAAGACGAGGCGGCGCAGTCATATTTGTTCGCTTTCGGAGAGGGTTGGGTAACGCTCGCGAACGAGGACTACAAGGACAACCCCAAAAAGTCGTCCGACGATATACGGGAAATGTCAGCGGCACTAAAAACAAGCGCGTTTTCGGTTGAGGTCGTTGACAGCGATTTCGCGATAATGACCCTCTGCGCCCCGAACGGCACAGAGGACAGGGTAGTAGTCGGTGACGGCTCGGGTTACGATGTTCCCGAAATGGCGGGCGACCGCAAGCGCTGGGAACCGTTGTTGGCAGACGGGAAAACGTGGGAGCAGTTTTCCGAGGCAGCGGCGGCGCAGGAAGTTTTTGTTGAGGACGCGCTGGGCAAGGTGGCGGATGTGCTCGGTATTGACCCGTATTACATAGACGCAGACCATGACGAGGTTTCGGAAAAAGCGGACGGCAACAATAACATTACGGCTTTTTACTTCAAGAAAGCTAAATCCATGTCCTTGAACGCGGCGTTTGTCAAGGTGTTCGGGGAGGCGCTTGAACCGCTGGGGTTTAAGAAAATCAAGTATAAGTACCCATATTTTGTGCGGATAGTGGGTGGAGAAATAATCAACATTTTAACATATATGAAAATGAAAGGGCACCCTATTGTTGATGGTTATGAGAGAGAGGACTGCAGTCAGTATGAAATAGTTTGCAAGATTGAAACAGTATACAGTCCCAAAATTGATTTGCCAACAGAACATTTGGAAAGGCATTCAAGTTTTTTAAGTAAGAGGGAGATATACGGCAGAGAGCATATGTTTGATCTTGATAAAAACTACTGGAAGAAAATAGTTAATTATTTTCCATATAAACTGGGAGATGAAAATCTAACAATCAGCGGTCTTGAGGATGCGGTTGATCTGACAAAACAGATATTACTTCCCGCACTGGATAGTGCTGTTGACCTTGATTCATATTTAGATTTTCATTACAAATTCAATAACACGTCGCTCAGTTTGGGTTATAAACACGGTAGTTATGAAAACCTCAAGAAATATGACGGATTAGTAAAAATCAAAGTCGACACCACAAGCGACAGCTACCTTAAACGAAAGGACAGATACCGAATTCGTGAATTTGACAAAGATGTTGAAGCATATAAAAAAACCTATGCAAATGACCCGAAAAGGCTCGCCCACTACCTTGAGGATGTAGAAGAGAAGAAGAAAAAATATATTTCAAAAGGTTACGACCGGGAAATTTTTGCCAACAAGATGTTCGACGATAAGGAATGGCAGGAAAAAGCACTAGAAGAGCTAGAGCGCCGCAAAGCAGAAAACACAGAAATCCTCCGCTCCTACGGGCTTGACATATGAATATTCAAAAAATCCCTTTCAAATATTTTCAAGAAGTCATAAAGGAGGTACATATGGGAAGATTTTCTACAACGGTTCACATCAAGAACAATGCTGACAGAATGAGGTTTGTCAATACGTTTTGTGACGTCATGAAAAAGCGCGGTTTTGTGCCGTGCGCGGAAGACGAGGCGGCGCAGTCATATTTGTTCGCTTTCGGAGAGGGTTGGGTAACGCTCGCGAACGATGACTACAAGGACAACCCCAAAAAGTCGTCCGACGATATACGGGAAGTGTCGGCGGCACTAAAAACAAGCGCGTTTTCGGTTGAGGTCGTTGACAGCGATTTCGCGATAATGACGCTCTGCGCCCCGAACGGCAAGGAGGACAGGGTCGTAGTCGGTGACGGCTCGGGGTACGATGTTCCCGAAATGGCGGGCGACCGCAAGCACTGGGAACCGTTGTTGGCAGACGGGAAAACGTGGGAGCAGTTTTCCGAGGCAGCGGCGGCGCAGGAAGTTTTTGTTGAGGACGCGCTGGGCAAGGTGGCGGATGTGCTCGGGATTGACCCGTATTACATAGACGCAGACCATGACGAGGTTTTGGAAAAAGCGGACGGCAACAATAACATTACGGCGTTTCATTTCAAGAATGCCACAGAAAAAAGTAAATCCATGTCTTTCAACGCGGCGTTTGTCAAGGTATTCGGGGAGGGGCTTGAACCGCTTGGCTTCAAAAGACTAAAAAATCTTAAGAACAAATACCCGTATTTTGTTCGTGTTGTGAACGGAGATATTCTTCATGCCGTTTCATATCGCCAAACCACTTCGCCCAAAATAGGTTATAAAGAGTTCGAGGTGTGCTGCGGAGTTGTGACGCTTTATCGGCGGAAGCTTGATTTTACAGTTGAGCCGCAGGGACTCCTAACAAACACATCTCATCTTTACAGTTATGCCGTGGAGGGCGGAAAGATCGACCCATCTGTGAAAAAGCCTCAGTCTTATTATTTATGTAATGCAAACGACAGCGAAGAAATGCTCCGCAAACTTGAACTGGTGTTTGATGACACAATGGGTCTTTTTCTCAATTATATTGACAAAATCACTGATCTTGACTCATGTGTAGAATATTTCTATAATACCCAAAGAGGTATTATGCATTTATATCCGTTTGATGAATTTATTACATCAAGATACACTTCCAAGTCGGAAGCACTTTTATTGGTCAAGACACGTAACATGGATGACGGTGTGGAGCGTTTGAAAAATATGTATAAAGATTCGGATTTTAGTTTCCTCGGTATGAAGGTGACGCAGGAAGATATTGAGAAATACTTAAAGAAGCGTTACGACCGGAGAGCGCAAGAATATGCATACCGTCTTGAGATGATCAATGACCCTGAACTAAACAAGAGGGTATTGGACGAGATGGAGCGGTGTAAAGCTAACAATGTTGAACTCCTTAAGTCTTATGGGCTTGACATCTGAATATTCGAAAATTTCCAAAAACTCCCTTGCAAAATCCTTCCAAATGTGTTATAATAACAATAAGCAGTAATTTTTAAAGGGGACGTTTAAATGAATATAGTGGTTGTAGGTTTGGGACTTATAGGCGGTTCAATCTGCAAGGCTCTGAAGGCAAATACGTTTTATCATATAATGGGAATGGATAAAGACCCCGAAGTGACCAAAAAAGCACTTGCGGCGGGCGCGATAGACGAGGAGATCACCATTGACAGACTTGGCGAGGCTAACCTGACGATAGTCGCGCTGTATCCGGTGGCAATAGTGGATTTCATAAAGGAAAACGCCGACAAATTCCGCAAGGGTTCTATTGTAATGGATATCTGCGGTATCAAGGGATATATTGTGCGGAACTGCACGCCGATACTTGACGAAAAGGGCGTTATCTTTATCGGAACGCACCCCATGGCGGGTATTGAACACTCGGGCTTCGATTACTCTACTGCCGATTTGTTTAATGGTGCGAGCTTTATCATCACTCCAACCGCGAACACTCCCCAAATAGCGGTAGACCTTGTATCAACGCTCGGGGCGTGTATGAACTTCGGACAGGTGGTTATCGCAACGCCCGAGCAGCACGACGCTAATATAGCATACACCTCGCAGCTTGCTCATGTCGTGTCAAACGCGTATGTGAAAAGCCCCTCGCTGTTCCGCTCGGACGGATTTTCGGCTAACAGCTTCGTTGACCTTACGCGTGTGGCGTATCTCAACGAGGAAATGTGGTCGAGCCTGTTTGTGTGCAATAAAGAAGCATTGCTATTTGAGATCAACAACATTATAAGCTCGCTTACGGAATATCGCGACGCCATGATGAACAATGATGTCGATACGCTCCGCGAGCTTCTTAAGGTCGGAAAAGAACGCAAAGAAAAAAGTATGGAATTTTACGGACAGGAGCGCAGATAATGTCTGATAAAAAACGTCCGAGCATCGGATATATCGTTTCGTTGTGCGGCGTTATGAGCGGACTTGCATTAGCGCTGATGTTCATAATGGGAATGGTGCCTTCGTTCGAGTATATAAGCCCCGCGATAGGCGGCATTCTTATCTGGGTGATAAGGAAAAATCTCGGCGTGAAGTACGGCTTGGTGAGCTATCTCGCGGTCGGTTTGCTTGGACTGCTTGTAGTGCCTAACTATGAAGCAACGATGATGTTCCTGTTTTTATTGGGCTATTATCCGATAATCCGCGAATATTTGCAAAGAATAAAGCCGAAGGTGCTTCAATGGGTCGTAAAGCTTTTAATCTATGCGATACCGACTGTTTCCGTATATATAGTGCTTGTTTACCTATTTGGAATGGAGTATCTTCTTGATAGCACAAATAGCTTTGGAAAATACAGTTCGCTAATTTTGCTTGGATTGGGCGTGTTGGTTTTTGTTTTGTATGATATTTTTCTAGGATTGTTCAATCCGATATACGATCAAGTAATAAAACCGAAAATACAGAAAAGAATGAAGTGAGGGGAAATTATGCCGGAAAGAATTCCACAGCGCGCCGATGTCGCCGCTGAAAACAAATGGTCGATAAACGACATCTACGTTTCGGACGAGGCTTGGGAGAGCGATTATGCAAAAGCGCAGAGCTTTGTCGACAGGATTGCTTCTTATAAAGGTGAGCTTTGCCAAAGCACGACAAAGCTGCTTGAATATTTGAAGCTTGATGATGAACTTACTCTTCTTTTTGACAGTTTGATAAACTATGCTCAGCGCAAGGGAGACGAGGATACGCGCGTTTCAAAATATCAGGATATGTGCAGCCGCCTTGAGATGCTGTATGTAAGTATCGCGGGAGCGGCATCTTTTGTTACCCCGGAACTTCTCTCCATTTCCGATGAGCATATGGAAAAGTTTTTCGGGGAATGTAACGAGCTTGAGCTGTATCGCCGTACGCTGGAACGTATACGCAGAAGACGAGAGCATTTTCTTTCCGAAAAGGAGGAGAAGATCATCGCGCTTACAGGCGAGCTGCTTGGAGTTCCCGAAAACATTTTCTCAATGTTCAACGACGCGGATTTGAAATTTCCCGACGCGTTGGATGGCGAAGGAAATGTTCATCAAGTCACGCACGAAAGCTATATACCGCTTGTGCAAAGCAAAGACAGGGCACTGCGCAAATCGGCGTTCGAGAGCTTATATCATACCTATGAGAGCTTTAAGAACACCTCCGCGGCTATGCTGTCGGGGCAGGTAAAGTCGCTCGTTTTCGCGGCAAGAGCCAGAAAATATAACAGCACTCTTGAAGCGGCATTGGATTCCACAGAGGTCGACACGGCGGTCTACCGTAATCTTATTGACGCGGTTCACGAGAATATGGATGCTATGCATCGTTATGTTAAGCTGCGCAAAAAAGCGCTTGGCGTTGACGAGCTTCACGCTTACGATCTTTATACGCCCATTGTTTCGGGAATAGAAGATAACGTACCGTTTGAAACAGCGAAAAAAGAGGTTTACGAATCGCTTGCACCTATGGGCGATGAGTATCGCGCCATATTTAAAGAGGGTCTGGATAATGGCTGGATAGATGTTCTTGAAAACGAAGGAAAACGCAGCGGCGCATATTCTGCAGGCGCTAAGGTTCACCCGTTCGTACTTTTGAATTACAAAAACACGCTGAATTGGGAGTTTACGCTCGCTCACGAAATGGGTCACGCGATACACTCTTATCTGTCGAACAAAAATCAGCCGACCGCCTATGCGGATTATGTGATATTCGTAGCCGAGGTCGCTTCCACCTGTAACGAGAGCCTGCTTATGCAGTATCTGCTGAAAAACACGACTGATAAAAAACGCAAAGCGTTTCTTGTGAACTACTTTTTGGAGCAGTTCAGAACAACGCTTTACCGTCAGACAATGTTCGCGGAATTTGAGCTTATGATAAACGAAAAGGCGGAGCATGGCGATGGGCTTACTGCCGATTGGCTTTGTGAAACGTATCATAAGCTGAATGTCGATTATTACGGCGATGATCTGGTCGTGGACAGTGAACTTGACTTGGAGTGGTCAAGGATACCGCATTTCTACTACAATTATTACGTTTATCAGTATGCTACGGGTTTTTCTGCGGCAATAGCGCTGTCGCAGCGTATTCTTAATGAAGGCGACAACGCTGTGCGCGATTATCTCGGCTTTTTAAGCGGCGGCTGCTCTAATGACCCAATCGCGCTTTTGCGCGGCGCTGGTGTTGATATGGCGTCTAAAAAGCCCGTGGAGAACGCGCTGATGCTCTTCCGTAAGCTGCTGGATGATATGGAAGAGCTATTAGACTGAGTATGGAGTGATGTTTTTTGGATACGGTTCTTAAGGAAAACATCAAGAAATTATGTGATGGTTTATCCGATCCCACAGCTATAATGGATAACAACTTCACCTGCCTTTACAGCAATTGTCCGCGCCTTATCTGTCCCGAAAAATCGATGATGTCGTTTTTTCTTAAAAAGCTGGTACTCCCGATAAAAGAAAATCATATTACTATGAGCTGTATTAAGGGGATCTTTTATAGTGTGCGAATAATGCCATTAGGCGAATTTAATGTATGTGAATTTTTTAACCAAAACACACTGCTTTCTTTAGCTGAAAACACGAATGTTTATGATAAATTGATACCTATCATAAAAGGTGTTGAATATAACACGGCCGCGATATGGCGCGGATACAGCAATCTATGCAGCAAACTGAAAAACGAACAGCACGATGAAGATCTTCAGTGTGCTGTTGGACTTGAACGGTATTTGATATGTCTTAATTCTGTGACAAAAAACATTTCGGAATACGCAAATATGCTGCTGCACACAAATTTGACGGAAATGTACCCGATCAATTTAAAGCAGCTTGCAACGGAGATCGTCGAGCGCTGCAATACAATTTTGCTGACCTCCGGACGCTATATTGATATAGTGTGCGATCAAAATGAAATTTACATAAAAGCCGAAGCACGGCATACAATATGCGCCTTGGTGAACGCATTACAAAACGCGTTGCTGTATTCGCCGCGCGAATGTGTGCCGTATTTTACTATATATAACGAAACCGATAACAACCAAAAGACCGTGCGGATTCAGATATTGAACGATAATATTATGTACGTTGATCAAAAGCACGGTGAGAGATTTGGAGTAGACTTCGATCATCAGCGGTTGGGTTTCGGAATACCTATTATAAAGCGCTTTGCTGAAATGACGGGCGGAAGCTTTATGCTTGAAGAAAATAATGGCAGCGTTCGACTGGTCGTTGATATCCCTGCCGCAGCAAATCCCTATACCGAAATGGGCGTCGGCATAGTAAACAGCAGCAAATTTATTTTCTATAAAACCGATATTCCCGATATTATTGAACTTAAAATGTCGGAGGTAAACGAGCGGTTTGCTTAATTGCAGATGTTTTAGGAATATTCAGTTTTTTTTCACGCTGCTTTCATATGTAGGTCGTATAATGGTACTATGGTTTTCTAAACGGCGCTTGATAAAAAAACAATGCAAATGAAATATATTTAAGGAGTAATGTGATGATCAAACTACTGATTGTGGACGATGAAGAAAATATCCGTGAAGTGCTTAAGGAGTACGCGGAGTTTGAGGGACACGAGGTCGATGAGGCAGGCGATGGAATGAAAGCCATCGAGATGGCGAAAGAAAAGGATTACGATATTATCATTATGGACGTTATGCTGCCGCGTTTGGACGGCTATTCGGCGTGTAAGGAGATACGAAAGTTCAAACAAACGCCGATGCTTATGCTTTCCGCGCGCGGGGAGGAGTATGACAAGCTCCACGGCTTTGACGTTGGTATCGACGATTATGTGGTAAAGCCGTTTTCTCCCAAGGAGGTTATGGCAAGGATAAACGCTATAGTTAAACGCAATTCTATGGCGGGTTCTGCTGTTCCGATCGTTGTCGAGAAATTTGAAGGTCTTGAGATAAACTTTACCTCTCGCGATGTTTATATTGACGGAAAAAAGGCAACACTCACACCTAAGGAATACGATCTGCTGTTCTATCTCGTTCGAAACAAGAACATTGCACTTTCAAGAAACAAGCTTCTGGAGGAAGTCTGGGGTTATGATTTCTTTGGTGATGATCGCACTATCGACACACATATTAAAATGCTGAGAAATAATTTGGGTGAATATCGCAAGTTTATAGTTACCCTTCGAGGATTGGGATATAAGTTTGAGGCATAGTTATGAATTTTTTCCGAAGCATCAAGGTGCGGGTTTGGGCACTTTTTGAGATAGTCGTTATTGCAATGCTTTCGTTTACTTATATTTTTCTTATTGCGATGTTTCCGAATTTTTACGAGTGGATGAAAACCCACGAGATCAATGAGGCTATGGAAATAATCCAAAAAAATTGGACAAACGATAATATTGCTTTAATTATCAACAATCAAGCTGCTCAAAAGAAGATGTATATCGAGATTTATTTCCCTTCTGTGGATTACTCATACATTGCAAATAAAATTGGCGGAGGTATGCCGCTTACTGTGCTTGCGAAAAAAAATCTGCGCGATGAGGTAAGAGCATCGGAAAAAGGCGTCGTCTACAAGCGCTTTCGAGACGAAACCGAAGACAACTACGCAATGCTTATGGGAAGTTATATCGGCGGCACGCAATTAAACCCGCAGGCGTATGTGTTTATCTGTAACTATTTGCAGCCCATTGGTACAACGGTGAATATTTTTATACGACAGTTCTTTTTTGTCGGGATAATAATGATAGTCCTCACGGTTTTTATGTCAATTCTTTTTTCTAACCGAATTTCCGAACCGATAATCAGGATAAACCGATCCGCCAAGGAGCTTCCACAGGGGAAGTTCAGCGCGGAGATCCGCAAGAACGAATATGCCGAGATAAAGCAGCTCGCTGCAACACTCAACTCAGCATCAAAGGAGATAGCTAAATCCGACGATCTGCGGCGCGAGCTTATGTCGAACATTTCCCACGATCTAAGAACTCCGCTTACAATGATAAAGGCGTATGCCGAAATGATACGCGATCTTTCAGGAGATAATCCCGAAAAACGCGAGCGTCATCTTAAAGTCATAATAGATGAAACGGACAGACTATCTTCGTTGGTGACGGATATTCTTGATCTTTCAAAGCTCCAGGCGGGAGTTACGGAGATGCATCTTGAAACGTTCAACTTCTCTGCAAGACTGTCCGGAGTTATCTCGAGATTTGATATTATGAAGGAGAACGATGGCATAATTATCGAACTGCAAGCCGAGGACGATATCCTTATTACCGCAGATATTACTAAGCTTCAACAGGTAGTGTATAACTTAATAAACAATGCCGTCACTTATACGGGCGACGACAATATTGTGATAGTAAGATTATTACGAAAAGATAATGGCATCGTTCGATTTGAGGTCGAGGATCACGGCGAGGGTATCTCTTCCGAAAATCTTCCATATATTTGGGACAGGTATTACAAGGTGAGCGAACGAGACAGCACCCACAAGCGCGCCAAAATGGGCAGTGGTATCGGTCTTTCGATCGTAAAAAGCGTGTTAGAGCAACACAAGTTCGCGTTTGGAGCGGAAAGCGAACCGGGGAAGGGGAGCATATTCTGGTTTGAGGCTCCCGAACATATTAAAGACGTTCCGCCAGAACCGCAAAAAACCTCGTATATCAGAAGATTTATTCCCGAAAAGAAACACGATAATAAGAAGGGCACCGAATAAGTGCCCTTTTTTCATTAAATTTTTATACCGCAGTCAAATACATCGGCAGAAAGGTCACAGGCGATTTTCTTCAGTTTTTCGACAAGCTCCGCCGAGCCGTCCTCGCTGCCGATCCTGCCATCCTTGTAAGTTATCTCATAGTCCTTCCAAAGCGTCCGTCCGAAGATACGAAAGCGCATCGCGGCTTTTGTGATCGGGTTTATCGCTGTACCGTTTTCGGACAAAATAAGTTCGCTGTCCGAATTAACATATTCAAGCCATTCGTCCGGAGTTATTTCTCCGTTTTCACGTTCAATATAGATCGACATCACTTTTCGTTCTCCATTAGGCGCACCATAACAGCTTTCTGAGCGTGAAGACGGTTTTCCGCCTCATCGAATATCTCGTTTGCGTGAGCCTCGAACACCTTCGCCGTTATCTCCTCCTCACGGTGAGCGGGCAAGCAGTGAAGTACTATCGCGTCGGACTTTGCAACGCTCATTACGCCGTCGTTTATTTGATAAATTCCGTCAAATACAGCCTTACGCTTTTCGAACTCACCCTCTTGACCCATAGAAGCCCAGACGTCGGTGTAAAGAACGTCGGCATCTGCGGCGGCTTCTTTGGGATCCGCAACGAGCTTAAACTTATCGCCGTAAGCCTTTGCAAATTCCAGAACCTTCTGATCGGGGTGATACCCNNCACTCATTCCGCACTTTAAGCCGCCTACCGTAAGCGAGTTTGCCATATTGTTGCCGTCGCCGATGTAGCACATCTTCAAGCCGTCGAGCTTATTCTTATACTCACGGATAGTTTGCAGATCGGCAAGAACCTGACACGGGTGGCAGAAATCGGTAAGCCCGTTGATTATCGGGATAGAGCCGTATTCCGCCAGGTCCTCAACTTCCTTTTGAGCGAACGTGCGTATCATAATGCCGTTCAAGGGTATCACCCCGATCAGAAGG
>DILZ01000069.1:47276-49309 GCA_002425305.1 Ruminococcaceae bacterium UBA5579 | reverse complement strand
GCTGATACATTCCCGTTTCAAATGAAACGCGGGTACGCGTCGAGGACTTCTGGAATATCATACCAAGCGTCATTCCCTTTAAATGCTCGTGAGCGATGTCGTGTTTCTGCTCGTATTTGAGCTGATCGGCAAGGTTCAGCAGATCAACTATTTCCTCCGTTGAGAGGTCAAGCAATTTCAATAAATGTTTCATTTCATATTTTCCTTTCTTAATGTGTTTTATATAAACGGAAACTATGTGTCGATCCTTGTCATTTCCGTCAGTGCCTTGTTTCTGTAAACCAAATCACTGCGTGATGTAAATCCCATATGCTCCCAAAACGCGTTGCCGTCGGTGTTGCGCTCGAAAACCACCAGTGCGGTCTTATTTATACCGAGGGCGTGAAGCGCTTTAAGAGCGGTATCTACAAGCGCCCTGGCAATGCCTTGTCTGCGGCAGTCGGGGCTTACGGCGGTGTGGTGTATATAGCCGCGCCGTCCGTCGTTTCCCGCGAGTATCACGCCGACTGTCTTACCGTTTTCAACCGCGATAAAACAGGTTTCGGGGTTGCGATTCAAATAACGCTCTATGCCCTCGCGCGAGTCGTCGAGATTGTTAAGGCCCATTCCCTTGCAAGAGAGCCATAGCTCATAAACGTCATTATAGTCGTCAATTTCCATAGTTCTGATTTTAATTTCGTTCAAATCTATGTCACCTCCGTTGACTGTAGAAAATGATTTGTCATATCGGCAATCTTGCCCTGAAATGAGGATTTGTTGGTCAAAATGATTGATCTGAACTTACGAAGCTCATTGGGATTATCATTCCAATCGGCAGGGGAGAGCCTCAAAACGCACTCCAGTAAGTCGCCCTCAAAAAAACGAATCTCTGTCAAGGGATCGTTTTTCAGCAGCGAAACCGCCATTGGCAGAACATATTTCAGCCCGACCTTCTGACCCGTCAAAACGCGTATTTCCTCGTTCGTCAGTTCGGACAACGGCTTTTTCCTAGCAGCTTGAACAGTCTGCACAACATAAGAATCAAAATCGTTGTGTTTCCAATAAGAGTTTTCAAGCTCCTCAAGCGACTTGTTCATTATGCGCCCACGAGAAATATCGTACTTCATCGGCGTATACCGAATACCGTCCTTTTCCTGCTCTTCGGACTGCGGAACAAACCCCAAATGCAGATAGAACGGCACTCCGTAAGGGGAAGAGTTTAGCGTGATCTCCGAAATCGCGGGATTTTCTTTGAGCAGATCATCAAGCAGATATCGGAAAATCGCTGTCGCAACGCCTTTTCGTTGATATTCCTTTTTGACGAACACGAGATTTATGTGCGTTTTGTTTTCCCTCATTCCGATTATCCCGATAAGTTTGTCGTTATCAAATGCGCCGTACATCGGGCAAAGTCCTTGCTTGAAACCGTTGATAAGATTTTCGCCGCGAACAAAGCTCTTGAACGTTTCAACGCCCTCAGGCTTGTAATCGGGTGCTTCAAACTCCATAAAGACCTCCAAAGCAAGGTCTAAAGCCGCGTCTACCTCCGTGCTTGCTATTTTCCGTATCTCGTATATCGGGATACGCACGTCGATCTCCTCGTCCGTAGGCGGCTCGAAGATCGCTTCAAATTTGGCAGCAAGGTTTTCATCAACGTAATACGCGCTGTTATTGCCCTCGGAGACCATATTGTTCCGCTTGGTAATCCGCTCTCGCCAAACGATGTCGGGAACGTCAAGGTAGTGCAGCTCAAAGTCAATTCTGCGGGATTTGAAATATTCCCGTATATTGTCACGTTTGGCTTTAGTCCACGACCCCCAGTCGAAAATGACATCTATCCCGCTGTCAATGATCTCAAGTGACTTTTCCAGCAGATATCTCTCCGTGCGTGCGGCGTATTCGTCGTGCATTTCGCCCGCGTGCTGTCCGAACATTGAGAGCATTATTTCATCTATCGAAAGCAGTACCGCGCCGCGTTCCCGTCGGAGCTTCGCCGCATAGGTGCTTTTCCCGCAGCAGAGCTTGCCGCATATCATAATCACACTAGCCATTAC
>DILZ01000069.1:46853-47167 GCA_002425305.1 Ruminococcaceae bacterium UBA5579 | reverse complement strand
GCTTCCTTCAGCTTTGAGAACGCCTGCTTTGAGCCAAGCTCTATCAGCTTTTCGGGAGTATCTATTCCCACCGATATAAGCTTTCTTTCTATTTCCTTGCCAATGTTCATCATCGCTGTGAACTTTCCCATAATATGTTCNNTCATAATCACACTAGCCATTACCGTTTCCTTTCAAAAAATCGCAATATGCCTTCAGCTCCTTTTTCTTTTCATCGGAGAGCCTGTTGTACTCTATGTTGTAGATCGCTCCTTCAAGCGTATACAAATGCACAAGGCACACGTTCGGATATGCTTCCTTCAGCTTTGAGAACG
>DILZ01000069.1:44897-46779 GCA_002425305.1 Ruminococcaceae bacterium UBA5579 | reverse complement strand
TGAACTTTCCCATAATATGTTCCTTTCAGATCAGTCTTTATAAAACCCGCCCGTATGAAAATTCACGCCTCCCAATTTCTCGGCGGTGAGCCTGAACGTCACCACTCCGTCGGGGCAGACGAACTCCTTGCAAAGCGGACTGTCTATGATGTTCCCAAGCGGNNAGATCACCGCCGGAACGCACCGCTTCTGGCAGCGGATAGAGGTACAGCATCGCTTTCTGACAAAAGCCGCGCCCGCTTTGATTTACGGGGCAGTCGTAGGTGCAGCGGTAGACGTCGCCCACTTCGTCGCCGTTGCGGCAGTGACCCTCGGTGCTTCCATCGTGAGAAACAGCTATAACTTCAATGGTAAAGCCGTATTCCTCATCGTACCATTTTTTCATACCCGGTCACTCCTTGTAGAATTGAAGATCGTCAAAACCCGTAAACCGCATCTTGCACTGCGGGCAGAGAAGTGTTCGAGGAGCGTTTGTGCTGCCGTTATCCCAACCGTCGGAGTATTTTTTTGCAGCATTGGGATCGTAACCCGTTTTTGGATCAATCGAAACGGTTTTCGGGTACTCCTGCAGGATAGCGCCGCATTTGGGACACTTTCTCACAAGAACGCGCTTTCCTAAAAGCTCGCTGAGTATTACCATTCCTTTATCTATCTCCTCATAGGATATGGTAAGCGGAGGCAGCAGACGAATTTTGTCCTTTGCGGTAAGCAAAAGAAGTCCTTTTTCGATGCCTTTCTTCACGATATCTGCGGCCTTCATTGATTTCAGCTTGATGCCTATCATCATTCCGATGCCCGAAACAGACTTTACTTCGGGGATATTACCGAGCTTTTCGCGGATATATTCGCCTTTTTTTGTAACCTCTTCAAGAAAGCCCTCAGAGTTGACTTTATTTAACACTGCCAGGCCTCCCGCACAGCAGATAGGGTTTCCGCCAAATGTAGAACCGTGCGTCCCGGGAGTAAGCACGCCCGCGCATTTTTTTCCAGCAAGGCACACTCCGATAGGAACTCCGCCAGCCAAGCCTTTTGCCAGAGTAGTAATATCGGCTTTTTTCTTATAGTGCTCTCCGCAAAGGAACTTGCCTGTTCTGCCAACACCCGTCTGAACCTCATCGGCGATAGTAAGCACGTCCTTTTCCTTGCATAGCTTGTATATTTCGTTTACAAACTTCTTGTCAAGAGCCATAACGCCGCCTTCGCCCTGAACATACTCAAACATTACCGCGCAAACAGTGTCGTCGAGCTTAGCGCGAAGATCGTCAATATTGTTTGCTTCAACGTTAATAAAACCGTCCACGAAAGGGAAGAAGTAGTTGTGAAAAACGTCTTGGCCGGTCGCAGAAAGTGTGCAGAGCGTTCTGCCGTGGAATGAGTTCACAAGCGTTATGATGTTGTGGCGTCCCTTGCCGTAATTATCAAAGCTGTATTTCCTTGCTATCTTGATAGCGCACTCATTAGCCTCCGCGCCGGAATTTCCGAAAAACATCGCCGAATATCCCGTTGTTTTGCATAGAGCCTGCGCAAAATCCGCTTGTATCTTCGTGTAATAGTAGTTAGAGGTATGTTGGATTTTGCACGCTTGTTGACATATTGCCTCCACCCACTCGTCATTACAGAATCCAAGTGAATTGGTACCGATACCCGAACCGAAATCTATGTATTCTTTGCCCGTATCGTCAACAGCAATCTCGTGATCTCCTTTGTCCATAACCACGTCATATCTGCCGTAGGACTGCATAACGTATTTATTGAATTGCTCGATCGTTTCATTTTTCTTCGCTGCCATATTTTTCACCTCACGCAACTATCATAGTACCCGCGCCGAGATCGGTCAAAAGCTCTATCAAAATAGAGTGCGGGATTCGTCCGTCAATTATGT
>DILZ01000069.1:35149-44883 GCA_002425305.1 Ruminococcaceae bacterium UBA5579 | reverse complement strand
AGCAGTCGATCTTCGGGATCATACCTCCGGTAATTACCCCTTGCTTTTTGAGATACGGCACTTCACTTACTCCAACCTCGCGGATAAGCGTACTTTCATCGTCCTTATCCTCAAGCAGTCCCTTGATATCGGTGAGCAGAATAAGCGAGGGAGCTTTCATCTCCGCAGCAATACGCGCCGCCGCAGTGTCGGCGTTGATATTGTATACCGTGCCGTCCTTACCTCTCCCGACCGTCGAAACAACGGGAATATATCCGCAATCCAAAGCGTTTTGGATTATCTCGGGGTGAACATCGGTTATTTCGCCGACATAACCCATATCCGGGTTGAGCTGCTCAGCCTCGATAAGATTTCCGTCAATGCCGCACAGCCCGATAGCGTTACCGCCGTGGCTGGCGAGCATCGAAACAAGGTTTTTGTTCACCTTGCCCGCCAACACCATTTGCACTATGTCGATAGTTTCTTCATCGGTATAGCGCAATCCGTTGATAAACTCGCTTTTCTTGCCTATCTTGTTCAACATATCATTTATCTCGGGACCGCCGCCGTGAACCAGAACGACCTTAATACCCACGGTGGTGAGCATAACAATATCGCGCATTACCGCTTGCTTGAGATCCTCGTTAGTCATAGCATTTCCGCCGTATTTTATCACGACGACCTTGTTATTGTACTTTTGAAGATAGGGCAGAGCCTCTATCATCACGTTTGCTCTAACATCATAATCTATCTGCATTTTGTTTACCTCATTTCGATTTATTTCCTTTGCTTTTTTCAAACCGATATTCAAACGTTGATTTCTTTTATGAAATTCAGCTTATCGTCAACAATACTGATTGACCTGTTAATTTGCTCTCCAACAATTCACATACATCATCTGCCGAGCAAGACCAAAAACTTACTTTTATCATATTGCCTCCAGCCTAAGCGGTTTTATGCCAATTCGCTGTCAACAAAACCGTTTAGCTCCTTGCCGCTTTTGGCGCACTTCAAGTCAATGACTACCCAGCTCCAAATATTCATCCTATCGTCGGGAGCAAAACTCATACCTTCCGGCGGCTCGTTCACGATCTCTTCAACGAACTGTTCTTCGTCGTCAAATTCAATCGACATCTTAACTTCAAAATCACGCTCGTCACCGGCAGCAGCGTCAACAAGCTCCTCATCAGGAACGGAAACGCCGTCCTCGTTGATAAAACCGTCGTAGCCGTGCTTGGCGAAATCAAACAGCAAATGCTCCTTGCCGCAACCGCAGCAAACAGCCTTAACGATCAGCGCGTATTTGCCGCCGTATTCGTTCACTCCGATACAGTGCGGAGGATAACCTTCACCGAAATATCTTATCCCGAACGTTTTACACCCGCACTCACAGACCACCTGTCCGCTCATAAAGGTGTCGCCGCGTTCGGTAACATTCAGTATTTTCTCAAGATGCGCCGGCAGTTTATCCATAGTATGCTCCTTTATGTTCTGTATTCGGCGTTGATCTTGACATAATCAAACGTCAGATCGCAGCCCCACGCAACGGCGCTTTCGTGACCGCAGTGAAGATCGACAAGTATCTTAATCTCGTCCTCGGAAAGTATGTCCTTCGCAACTTTCTCGGAGAAGCTGATACCTGCGTTTTCAACACAAACGGTCATTTTACCTTTTGCGCTGGCAAGCTCCACGGAGGTCTTTTCAATGTCGAAATCGCCATCGGCATAGCCAACCGCGCACATAATGCGTCCCCAATTCGCGTCAGCCGCAAACAAAGCTGCCTTTACAAGACTTGACGAAATGACAGATTTCGCGACAGAACGCGCGATATCTTCGGTAGGAGCGTTGGTTACGATACACTCCAGCAGCTTTGTCGCACCCTCGCCGTCGCGGGCGGTCTCGCGCGCAAGGTTCATCATAACCGCATATAGCGCGTTTTCAAATAGCTCATAGTTCTTGTCCTCGCAAATGATCTCGTTATTCTTCGCAAGCCCCGAGGACATCAGAAACAGACTGTCGTTTGTCGAAGTGTCACCGTCAACGCTTACCATACTGTATGTGAGCTTGTTTATCTTACGCAAGGCCTTTTCAAGCAGTTCTCGCGCGATGGCAACGTCTGTGGTGATAAACGCAAGCATCGTTGCCATATTCGGGTTTATCATTCCGCTGCCCTTAGACATTCCGCCGACGTGGCACTTCCTGCCGTCCATCACGAATTCCACCGCGACTTCCTTTTTGCGTGTGTCTGTAGTCATAATCGCTTCCACCGCGTCACCGCTGTTTTTCTTTGAGAGCGACTTTGAAAGCGTCGGTATCATTATACGAATGGGCTTTATATCTAGCTTCTGCCCAATAACGCCCGTTGAACCCACAAGCACGTCGTTTTCGTCAATGTCGAGAGCCTGCGCGGTAAGCTCACACATCTCTTCGGCGATCTCAACTCCGTCCGGGTTGCAGGTGTTAGCGTTTCCGCTGTTGACGATTATCGCTTGTGCGTAACCGTCTTTCAAATGCTCCTTGGAAACGATTATCGGCGCACCCTTGACCTTGTTTGAGGTGAACAGAGCCGCCGTCCTGCAGCGTTCAGCGCAGTATATCATTGCAAGGTCGCGCTTTGTAACATTCCCCGCCTTGATACCCGCGATAACGCCGCCCGCAGTAAAGCCCTCCGCAGCACAAACGCCGCCGTCAACAAATTCATATCCTTTAAACTTAACCATTTCATAACCTCTCTGTATTCGCTTTGAAAGATCATTCATCTTCCAATAATTCCTTTTGCGTTATAACAAAAGCCCCGTTTTCTCGTCAATACCCATCATTATGTTAAGACACTGCACCGCCGCTCCGCTTGCGCCTTTTCCTAAGTTATCCAATCGTGAGCAAATTATCAGTCTGTCGTCGTTGCCGTTCACAAAAATCTCCATAAAGTTCGTTCCGGAGAGATTATTCGCGCCGATAAAGCCGTCCTGCGGTTCTCCTTCGGGCAGAACCTTTACAAAGAACGAATCCGCATAATATTCTGCAAGAGCCTTCTGTATATCGCTTACCGAATACTTTTTCGTAAGCAGCCGTGTGTGAATCGGCAGTGAAACCACCATTCCGCAGAAATAATCACACACAAGCGGATTAAACGCGGGAGCGTATTCCAAACCGCATATTTTCTGCATTTCGGGAACGTGCTTGTGCTGCTGCGTCAGCGCGTACTGGCGCGGACTGTCAAGCTCGGCGGGTCTGTCCGCAGCTTCGTATTGAGCGATAGCTTTTTTTCCCGCGCCGCTGTAACCCGAAACCGCGTGAACCGATACCGGATAATCGGAGGGCATAATACCGAGCTTAACAAGCGGATATACCATAGACGCAAACCCGCTTGCGTAGCACCCCGGCACGGCTACGCGATTGCTTTTCGCTATCTTCTCGCGGAACTCCTTACCCAATTCGGGAAATCCGTAAGTCCAGTCGGGGTTTGTTCTGTGAGCTGTGGAAGCGTCAATAATGCGCACTCTCTCGTCCGCCATAGCCACTGCTTCTTTCGCCGCCGCATCGGGCAAACACAAAAACGTGTAGTCAGACGAGTTTATCAGTTTCTTTCGTTCATCGTTGTCCTTGCGCTTGTCCTCATCGATTCGCAGCAGCTCAATGTCTGTTCTGTCCTCGAAGCGTTCGAGAATCTTAAGCCCTGTAGTGCCCTCTTGTCCGTCAATGTAAACCTTAACCATATATTTCACCTAATTTCTTTTGAGTAAGTTCTATCTGTGCGAGAACGCTCTCAGGCGACGGTCCGCCGAAAGATTTTCGCTCCTTAACACAGGTATCGAGGCTTATAGCCGTGTAAACGTCATTGTCAAAAAGCTCGCTTTGCTGCTTGTAATCGTCAAGCGGAAGCTCTTCAAGTGTGGTATTTTTAGAAATGCACAATGCGACAAGTCCTCCAGTTATCTTATACGCCGTGCGGAACGGCATACCTTTCTTAACAAGATAATCGGCGCAGTCGGTTGCGTTGATAAAGCCCTTTGCCGCCGCGTTTCGCATATTCTCCTTGATCACCTTCATCGTGTCGAGCATAGGAATGAACGTCACCAAACACAGCTTGATGTTATCCACCGCGTCGAAGATCGCTTCCTTGTCCTCCTGCATATCCTTGTTGTAAGCGAGCGGCAGTCCTTTCATCATCGTAAGCAGCGTCATATTGTCGCCGATGACCCGCGCGGTCTTTCCGCGGATAAGCTCGGTGACGTCGGGATTTTTCTTCTGCGGCATTATGCTCGAACCTGTGGAGAATGCGTCGTCAAGCTCAATAAATTTGAACTCCCACGAACACCACATTATAATTTCTTCGGAAAAGCGTGAAAGATGAACCATACAGATCGACAGAGCGCTTGCAAGTTCTATGCAGAAATCGCGGTCGGAAACGCCGTCAAGCGAGTTCGCCATAGGCTCGCTCATTTCCAAAAGGGAAGAGGTGCGCTGCCTGTCGATGTTGTAGGTCGTTCCCGCGAGAGCGCAACTTCCAAGCGGGCAGACGTTCATACGCTTTTCGGTATCGTTCAGCCTGTCAATATCACGCAGCAGCATTTGCGCGTAAGCCATCATATGATGACCGAACGTAACGGGCTGAGCTCTTTGAAGGTGAGTGTAACCGGGCATAATGGTGTCGGCGTGTTCTTTAGCAATCTTGCAGAGCATTTCAATAAGCTGCTTTATCAGCCCTTTTATCTCTTTTATCTCATCGCGAAGATAAAGGCGGATATCAAGCGCGACCTGATCGTTTCTCGAACGCGAGGTGTGAAGCCGTTTTCCAACGTCGCCAAGTCGCTTTGTAAGCTCCGCTTCGATGAACATATGGATATCCTCAGCATTAGGGTCGAATTCCAGCTTTCCGCTTTCAATATCCGCAAGTATTTCCTTTAATCCTCCGATAAGCGTTAAGCTGTCCTCCATACTGATTATGCCCTGTTCGCCGAGCATAGTCGCGTGGGCGATACTGCCCGCTATGTCCTGCTTATACATTCTCGCGTCAAAGGCTATCGACGAGTTGAACGCGTTTACCTTGCTGTCGACTTCCTTTGAAAATCTTCCCGCCCACATCATTGCCATATTTGATACCTCTTTCATTTTACAATATTTAATTTATTTGCCCATTATTATATATAATCCAATATGCTTAAAGCAGCGTCCACGATCATAATAAGGCTCACGATCACCAGATTGAAGATTGTGCTTTTTATCCCAAATTCCTCGCCGAACGTTTCGCTGTAATTCTGTATCAGAGCCTTTTCAGGTTCAAAGCTGTCGCACAACAGCGTGAGCTTCTGCCCGATGCGCAGAGATTGTTTGTTTATCAGAATAAAGTCCTTGTAGTACTTTTGATAGCCAACCTCGTAGTGGAGCTTTACATTATACTGCATATCCATATCGCCGATTTGTTCCTCGTGAATCTCGATAATCTCCGCTTCCACGCTTATAACATCGGGATCGTTTTTCAAGCGTTTTATCTCGCGCACACGCTTCATCATCGGAATAAGCCGTTTGAGCACGGATATCAGATTGATCGCCGCGCCGATAAAAACGATAAACAAAAGAATTCTCAATACCGGTGACACTGCGTGCTCCTTTCATAAATATCAATCTTCAACCTCCCAATCCTCAATGCCGAACTAATAAAAGCAATAAACTCCTATGACAAGCCACGCCAGCAAAAAGACATGGGATATAATATACCGCCTGCAAATGCGGATAATATCGGATTGAGAGCCGTCCTCGGATACGGCATTTTGCGGCTCGTTTTTATCTGCGATCAGCCGAAGCTCCGCGCCTGTTCGCAGACTGCCCTTGTTAAGAATATAGACATTGCGAGTGTAATGCATTTCACCGATTTTGTAAACGACATTCGCCGTGTACAAAATATCCCACTGCGACAGCCGCCTCTCGTAAAGACCGATGACTTTCGCTGAGACGATTTCGGCGTTCGGCGAGCCTTTCAGCCGCTCCGCGAATTTCAGCTCGCGCTTGTAGAACGTAAGTCTCAACGAGATTCTTATCAGTCTGAAAACTGTCCTCGCGATGAAAATATACAGCCCAATTTGGATGAGGCGGTTTATCCATTCCAGCCATTCCATATCTTTACCTCAATAAAAACATATCAAAGCGGGAAAAGCCGTTTCCCGCTTTGTATTATGTGAATTCCAGCTTACTTGTTTCTCTCCGCGTCCAAAAGAGCCTTGACCTTTATAGGCAGACCGAACAAGTTGATAAAGCCCGCGCTGTCCTTCTGATCGTAAACGTCGTCCTCGCCGAACGAAGCGAAATCCTCGCTGTACAGGGTGTACGGGGAAGTAACGCCCGCGTTGATGATGTTGCCCTTGTAGAGCTTCAGCTTAACGTCGCCCGTGCAGGTTTCCTGAGTCTTGTCAACAAACGCGTCCATAGCCTCGCGAAGGGGAGTGTACCACTGACCGTTGTACACGATATCGGCGTATTTCTGAGCAAGACCCGCCTTGTAGTGCTGAGTTTCCTTGTCAAGACAGATAGTTTCAAGAACCTCATGCGCGTGATACAAGATCGTTCCGCCGGGAGTTTCGTAAACGCCACGCGATTTCATACCGACAAGGCGGTTCTCAACAACGTCGAACAAACCGATACCATTCTCGCCGCCCAGTTTGTTCAGCGTCTTAATGAGCTTTACGCCGTCCATCGTTTCACCGTTGAGAGCGGTCGGGATGCCCTTCTCAAAGTGAATAGTAATGTAAGTGGGTTTGTCGGGCGCCTGTTCGGGAGAAACGCCGAGTTCAAGAAAGCCCTCTTTATTGTACTGCGGCTCGTTTGCGGGGTCTTCAAGATCAAGACCCTCGTGCGACAAATGCCACAGGTTCATATCCTTGGAATAGTTGGTCTCGCGGTTGATCTTTATCGGAACATTGTGCGCCTCCGCATAGTCGATCTCCTGGTCGCGCGACTTAATGCTCCATATTCTCCACGGAGCGATGATAGCAAGTTCGGGAGCAAGTGCCTTGATAGTCAGCTCAAAGCGAACCTGATCATTTCCCTTGCCGGTGCAGCCGTGGCAGATAGCATCGGCGTTCTCTTTCTTTGCGATCTCAACAAGTCTTTTCGCGATAGGGGGACGCGCAAACGATGTTCCCAGCAGATAACCCTCGTACTTCGCGCCGGCTTTCAAGGTCGGGAAGATGAAGTCGTTTACGAACTCGTCCTGAATATCCTCAATATAGAGCTTTGAAGCGCCTGTCTGCTTTGCGCGCTCCTCAAGACCGACTATTTCCGCGTCCTGACCTACATTACCGGCAACGCAGATGACCTCAACGCCGGGATAGGTCTCCTTCAGCCACGGAATGATGATAGAGGTATCGAGACCGCCCGAATATGCCAATATAACTTTTTTGATTTCCTTAGCCATAATTAAGTATCTCCTTTTGAAAAATATTTACAATATATATTATACACGTTTTTTTTCAAATGTCAAGCCAAAATATTCATATTTAAGAATATTATTCAAGTAAAATGAATTTTTTGCATTTTTTTAAAAATACTTGACAAAATTTGTGTTCACTGTTATAATATAAGTATGAAAGTTTATTGCCAAATAAAGGCAGCCGGAAAGGTGAGGTAATCTATGAAATTTAATGAAAAGCTTGATATTCTTCTGAATCGCCGAAACATTAAACGCGTGGAGTTTGCTGAAAAGGTAGGCATAACCTATCGTGCGTTCGCTTATTATATCAGCGATAACAGAACGCCGCGCCGCAGCGTTCTCGAAAGGATAGCCCGTGAGCTGAATGTAACTCCGGAATTTCTGCTTGATGACAGTATGGAAATAAATCTTTCCAAAGAGGAAAAGCTGATAAGAAGAATATCGGCGCGGAACGAGAGTTCCCCCGAAACGGCAAAGCTCACAGCGGAAGCTACGAAGTTCTTGTCGCAGTCTAAGGGACTTTTTGCGGGCAACGCTCTCTCCGAAGAGGATAAGTATGATCTTATGCGCTGCCTTACCGAAATATACGAGGATTCCCGCAAGGATAAAAAATAATGTGCCGCATAGTTAAAACAGCCGAAAGAATCCTTGACAGATACGGCGGAAGAAACGTTTTTGAAACGGCGGAGAATTCGGGGGCTAATGTCTGGTTTCGTAAGCTTGGCGGATTAAAAGGGTTTTATATTTGCGAAAACGGGAAAAGATATATCGTTATAAACGAAAATCTTGATGATACTATGCAAAAAGTGGTATGCGCCCACGAATTCGGTCACGATATGCTTCACCGGGAGCTTTCCGTCGGAGGTATACGCGAGGGAACTCTGTTTCTTGATACCAATAAGACAGAACGCGAAGCCAATCTGTTTGCGGCGTGTATGCTCATCTCCGATGAAGAGATGCTTGACGCGTTATCAGAGAGATCGGATATCAACAGCGCGGCATTATTTCTGTGTTTGCCGCCGGAGATAGTCAAATATAAGCTGAAGGCTATGAATTGCAAGGGCTATGATTTTAAAGCCGATGACATTGAGAACGATTTTCTTAAGTGATCGGCAATGAAAGGTATGTGTTATTTTGGATATCAAATCGACCTTGAAGGCACTGACGGAGCAAGCGGGAGTTTCGGGTGACGAGTTTGCCGCGTCGAATTTTGCGGCTGAGCTTCTAAAGCGGTACGCTGTGGATGTTCGGACCGACGCATTCGGTAATGTCACGGGATTTGTGAAGTCCGCGAAACAAAACGCGAAAACGCTGCTGCTGGACGCGCACATCGATCAGGTGGGCTATATCGTAACTTACATTGATGAAAAGGGTTTTTTAAGTGTAGGTTCGTGCGGCTCTCCCGATATGAAAACTCTGCTCGCGCAATCGGTGACCGTTCACGGAAAAAGCAATATTCCGGGAGTAGTTTCAACGCTGCCGCCTCACATAAAAAAAGATGGAAACGCCCCCGAAACAGGGGATATCTCGATAGATATCGGAATGAACAGGGAACAGGCCGAAGCCGTTATCTCGCTCGGCGACCGCGTTACGGTGAATTCCGCTTTCAGAGAGCTTTGCGGAAATATAGTTTCCGCTCCCGCCGTTGACGACAGAAGCGGCGTTTGTGCGATTTTGGCTGCTTTGGATATGCTGGAGGGCAAAGGACTCGCATACAATATCGCGGTGTGCTTTTCGGCGCAGGAGGAAACAGGCGAACGTGGAGCAAAGCAGACTGCTTTCCGAATAGCGCCCGATGAATGTATCGCCGTAGACGTTTCGTTCGGAAGAACTCCCGACAGCGATCCCAAAGAAACTGCTGAATTGGGCAGCGGCGTGATGATAGGATTCTCGGCGGCACTCGACAAAGGAATGTCAAACTCGCTGAGGACGCTTGCAAAGAAAAAGAACATTCCGTTCACCGAGGAAATAATGCCCGGATCTACGGGCACCAACGCCGACGCGATAGGTGTTTCGGGCGCGGGGGTAAAGTGCTGCACATTGTCGTTCCCGATAAGATATATGCACACTCCGATAGAATGTGTGGATCTGCACGATATCGAGGCAACCGCAAGACTTATCTGCGAATACGCTGCGGGAGGTGCGGAAGATGATAGATAAACTTAAAGAATTATGTTACTTGAACGGTGCTTCCGGTGACGAAAGCCGCGTCCGCGAATATATTATGACGCACATAACCGCTGATGAGATGATAACCGACGCACTCGGAAATCTTCTTGTGTTCAGAAAAGGGCGTAAAACTCCAAAAAGCCTTTCCGCTTCTTCCTTT
>DILZ01000069.1:14707-35082 GCA_002425305.1 Ruminococcaceae bacterium UBA5579 | reverse complement strand
GCACCGTTCAAGTAACATAATTTCGCCTTGAAAGCGGAGTGCTCGGCGTTGTGGGAACGAAGGCAATTCATCAGCAATCAAAGGACGAGCGCGGAAAAATGCCGTCATTTGATGAACTGTATATTGATATAGGCGCAAGCTCAAAGGAAGAAGCGGAAAGGCTTGCTCCTCGCGGTAGCTATGCCTATTTTGATACGGACTTTTTCGAGTATGGCGGCGGATTTATCAAGGGCAAGGCAATTGACGACCGCGCGGGCTGCCTCATTATGATGGATATGATAAACGGTGAGCCGGAGTATGACGCTTGGTACGCGTTTACGGTGCAGGAGGAGATAGGCACACGCGGCTCCAAGGCGGCAGCATTTACGATAGCGCCCGATATCGCGATCGTTCTCGAAACAACAACCGCGTGTGATATCGCCGGAGTATCGGGCAGCAAAAAAGTCTGCGAGCTTGGAAAAGGCGCGGTCGTATCCTATATGGACAGGAGTACGGTCTACGACAGGTCACTTTACTCTCTCGCGTTTGAAACAGCGAAAACAAACGCTATCCCCGTGCAGACCAAAACACTTGTCGCGGGCGGAAACGACAGCGGTGCTATCCACATAAGCCGCGGCGGAGTGCGCACCTGCGCAATCTCCGTGCCGTGCAGATATTTGCATTCGCCGTCCTGTGTCATTAAGGAAAGCGATTATCTTGCTGTGAGGGCGCTTGCCGAGAAAATGCTTTCAGCTGTTGCGGCTCTATGATCAAACGCGCTTTTTCGCCCGATGAGCTTTCCGCGCTCCCCAAAACCGGCATCGAAGCGCAGAAAATACGCGCATTGCTGTTGGCATACGGAACGAAATACGACTTTTGCCGATTTTACTTCTCTGAAAGTGCTATTCTCTGCGAAATGGACGGCTGCCTTGTCATATCGGAATTATCTGAAGACTTTGATGTCCGTGAGCTTGCGGATTTTGTGTCATTTTGCGGGTTTTCGGAGATATTCTGCTCCGAAAAACTTGGAGAGCAGCTCTCAAAAAAAATAAGCTGTAGTGTTGAAAAAATAAATCTTATGTGCTTTCACGGCGAACGTGTTTTTAACGGCGAATTGGAAAAATCAATACCGCTCGACAAGGTGTTCAAAATAATCAAATCGTCGTTTGATATCGATTACGAGCCGTGGTACGCGGATATGTCGCACAGAATACGCCACGGGATCGCAAAGGCGCGGACACTTGACGGCTCCGCACTGATAGTTCAGCACGACCTTAATGGTGAGGCATTGCTTTCGCAGATAGCCACACTGCCCGAATGTCGCCGACAAGGAAACGCCGTGCGGCTGATTAAAGCGGTGTGCGGCGAGCTTTCCGAAAGCTCCGTTTATATTCTTTGCGAAGATATGTTGCAGCCATTTTATGAGAAATTGGGGTTTGTGTATTCTGCGGCAAAAATGATACTGCGTTCATAAATATGAGTGTTGACTTCATTTGCGGAAAGATAACAAAAAGATTGAAGATTATTTTATGCGGTTTCCGGATTCAGGTCGGGAAACCGTACAATTTTATAAAAAACACCATTTTTTTGTGAAATTTTCATCATAAATATTGACTAAACAAAGATTTTGTGGTACAATATATATGTATTATTATAAAATAAATGGGAAGTGTGTTATGAAAAACGGAAAACTTATCGTTTTAGAGGGTCTGGACGGCTGCGGAAAATCAACTCAGCTTGACCTCGCTCTCGAATATCTAAAAAACAGTGGAGTAAAATGCCGTTCCGTGAGTTTCCCGAATTACGGCGAACTAAGCGGGCAGCTTATCCGACAGTATCTTGACGGCAAGATACCCTGCGACGAAAGGAGCGGCGCGTATGCCGCATCGATGATGTACGCTATAGATCGATATATCAGCTACGTTACCGATTGGAAGAAGTTTTATGACGCGGGCGGGATCATTCTTGCGGGACGTTATACTACTTCAAACGCGATCTATCAGCTTACCAAGGTAAAACCCGAAGAGCACGATTATTTTTTGAATTGGCTTTTTGACTTTGAATACAACAAGCTTGAACTGCCTGACCCGGATCTGGTGTTGTATCTCGATATGCCTGTCGAGGTTTCTCAAAAGCTTCTGGACAAGCGCTATCTCGGAGATAGCGGCAAAAAGGACATACACGAAAGCAACCTCGAATACTTGCAGGAGTGTCGTAAAAGTGCGCTTTATGCTGCAAACAGGTGCGGCTGGAAGATCATTGAATGTTCGGACGGCAAGTACCCGCTTACCATTGAAGAGGTATACGATATGATCTGCGGCTGTCTAAAGGTCTTGACTAACTATGCTTGATTTTAAAAGAGTTGAACTAGCCGACAAAGAGCGCGCGGAGGAACATCTTCGCCTGTCGGATTTTCGCGGGTGCGAATATACTTTTGGAAATATGCTGCTTTGGGGAGCGCATTTCAATACGATGATAGCGTTCGAGGATAATTTATGCTTTGAAAAAACGGGCAGCGGCGGCGACACGATGTTTGTTTATCCTTTCGGAAGAGCAACAACAGAAGCTGCTGTCACACACATTCTCGATTATACGGAGAAGAACGGGTTGCCCTGCGTTATCTGCGCGAACGAAAACGTTACGGAAAGTATTTGTGATAAGTTCACCGATGTAACAGTCCGGCTGTACCGCAATTTTTGCGATTATGTCTACTTAGCGGATGACCTCGAAAATCTTGTCGGCAAAAAATACCACGCAAAGCGAAATCACCTTAATCGCTTTTATGAGAACGATTGGAGTTTCGAGCCGATGTCCTCGGTAAACATACCGGAGTGTATTGCAATGAACGAGCTTTGGCGTGCCGAAAATGTCACGGACGACAGCGAGGACGCGCATAGTAAAACGGTTGAGCTTGACGTCGTTAAGCGTTCTTTGGAACTATTCAATGAGCTGGGCTATATCGGCGGAGTGTTGCGCGTTAACGGCGAAGTACAGGCATTTACGTTTGGAGAGCGTTCGGCGAAGGACACGTTCGTGGTCCACGTTGAAAAAGCCCTTAGGAAATATCAGGGAGCGTATGCAGCAATAAACCGCGAGTTTGTTAAATCTCTCGGAAAGAAATATATGTATATCGATCGCGAGGAGGATACCGGCTCGGAAAACCTCCGAAAAGCAAAAATGTCATACAAACCCATTTTTCTTGAAAAAAAATATTTGATAACATTTTGAAAACGGATTTAAGGAGGAATCAATATGATCTATATTTTTTTGGCAGACGGTTTTGAAGAAACCGAGGCGATAGCTCCCATTGATATGCTTCGCCGCGCGGGAACGGACGTGGTAATGGTCGGTATAAAAAACGACGGTGTGAAAAGCTCCCACGGTGTCCCCGTACTTTGTGATATAACGGATATGCAGGTGGAACTTGACGAGCGTCTGGAGATGATAATTCTCCCCGGCGGAATGCCCGGCACGCTGAATATTGAGGCAAACCCCGTGGTTCAGCAGTCTATCGATTATTGCGTTGAACACAATATCCCAATTGGAGCGATCTGCGCCGCGCCGTCAATTCTTGGCAAAAAAGGCTTGCTTGACGGCAGGGAGGCGATATGCTTCCCGGGCTTTGAGAAGTTTCTGACGGGTGCTAAGCTCTCCGACAAGAAGGTAGTCACCGACGGTATTTTTACCACCGCCGCAGGAGCGGGCGTTGCCATAGAGTTTGGTCTGGAATTGGTGCGGGTTTTATGCGGCGACGAGAAATCCGACAGCGTTCGCAAGGCGGTACAATGCGCGAATTAAAACAGGCTTTGCGAAAAGAAATGATAGCTTTACGCAAAGCAATGGACACGGAATACAGGTATGCCGCCGATTTGGATATCTTCAATCAGACACGACAGCTTATCGACAAAGCGTCTGCTGTTTTCACCTATGCTTCAACGGATATTGAGGTCGATACACGAATGATAATTTCGTACTGCTTGGAGCGTGGCATACCGACAGCTTTGCCCATAAGCGGCGACTGTGAGCTTGAGTTTCATTACATCAAAAGCATTGAAGAACTTCGAAAAGGAAGATTTAACATAGACGAGCCGCCGCCTGACTGTCCGGCTTTTGCCGATCCGGATACTCTGTGTATTGTTCCCGCGCTTTGTGCGGACGGTGAGGGCTTAAGGCTTGGTTACGGCAGAGGATATTATGACAGATTTTTAAACGGTTTTATGGGAACGAGCGTTATTTTGTGTTATAAGAGTTTCAAGCGTAAAGTTCCCGCAGAGCCGCACGATATTAAAGCCGACATTACGATTTTCGACAGATAAACGGAGGTCATTATGGACGAAAACCACAACGGAGATATTTGGGGAAAAGATAACATTCCAAACGAGGATTTTTTTGAACACGGAAACTTCTCACAAAACACCGATCCAGATAATATCGACTATAAAAACGGTTATTTGGACACACCGGACAGCGAATCCGCCGATACCGATAGCGTATATACAGACGATTACGATGAGTTTTTTGAGGAAACACGCGAAATGAGCAGCGTCGCGTCACCAAAATCCTCAGACGAAAAGCGCTACGGGATAACACCTCGCGATGAATTCACGGATATGAACTCAGCAGATGCCGATATGTCAAAAACCCGCTGTATGGATTCCGTTTTGAGCGGTGAGCAGGATCGGTGTTTTGTGAGAAGTNNAAGAGGCAGCCGTTATTCAAAATCCCGTAAAAAAGCGCAAAAAGAAACAGATAAACCACACACGCACAATGAGTCAGGTTTTCTTGGGCGCTGTGATATCTGTGGTCGCTTTGGGGTTTGGCGTTTTTCTTTCCATTAAGGTGATAGGTGCTATGCGCGATATTACGGGTATGTCGAAAGATAATAAAAAAATAGATTTCGAGATAACCGAAAATATGAATGTTGACGATATAATTGACGGTCTTCACCAAAGCGGTATAATAGATATGCCGTCGCTGATGAAAATGTATGTTAAATTCACAAAAAACACCACGGGCTATTTGAACGGCCCGCACACTGTAAGTGCTAATATGAGCTACAACAACATTATTGCCTCGCTTAAAACCGAAAAGGAGTACACCGAGACCGTTACTGTTGTTATTCCCGAGGGTCTGTCGGTCGCTGAAATCGGAGAGCTGCTTGAGGAGAACTACGTCTGCCGCGCTTCCGACTTTGAGGATTATGTTAAGACTAAGAAAAACCGCTGCGAATTTGAGGAAGGGCTGAAAGATAACTCCAATCGAATGTTTATGCTGGAGGGCTATCTTTTCCCCGACACATATGAGTTTTATGTTGTCGATTATCTCAAGAAAAACTCCAACTATGATACCCATACTTGGGCAAAAGAAGCTGCCGATAAAATGATGGACAACTTTGAAGATCATATAACAAAGAAATTGAAAGCGCGTATGAAGGAGCTTGGTATGACGCTTGACCAGACCGTAATATTGGCTTCGCTCATACAGCGCGAGGGTAAGACCGAGGAGGATATGGCAATGATATCTTCGGTATTCCATAACAGACTTGATGATTCGGAAACCTACCCGAAGTTGGAATCCGACGCCACCGATACCTATATAATGGAAACCATAAGACCCCGGACCAACTCGTCAAACAAGGAGCAGATGCAGAAGATCGAAATTGCATACGACACATATAAATGTATTGGGCTTCCCGTAGGCGCGATATGCAACCCCGGAATGGACGCGATATACGCCGCGCTTTATCCCGATGACACCAATTACTATTACTTCCTTGCGGCTCGCGACGGCACGTTCTATTGGGCTCAAACTCTGGAGCAGCACAAACAGAACATTATCGACGCGGATCTTCACAGTGAGGAAGAGGACGGACAGAGCGGCGATGATGACGATCAATAACGAAAAAAGAGCCGAGCTTCTTGCTCCGGCGGGCGATACGGAAAGCCTTATTTCCGCGCTGGATTTTGGCGCAGACGCCGTATATCTCGCGGGCAAGACGTTCGGAATGAGGGCAGGGGCGAAAAACTTCACCGATGAGGACTTGATTACAGCCGTGCAGACAGCGCACGAAAGAGGCGCTAAGGTCTACATCACCTGTAATACTGTTCCTTTAAACGGTGAGTTGGACGAATTCCCCGATTTTATAGCGCGGGCGCGTCAAGCGGGAGTAGACGCCGTTATAGCCGCTGATATCGGCATTATCGCAATGATAAAGGAGTTTGCGCCGGGGCTTGAGATACACGCCTCCACACAAACGGGCGTTGTGAATTACCGAACAGCCGCCGAGCTTTATAAAATGGGAGTAAAGCGCGTTGTTCTCGCTCGCGAGGTCAGTCTTGAAAACATTAAAACGATAAGGAAAAATATCCCGGATGATATGGAGATAGAAGCGTTCGTACACGGCGCAATGTGCGTCAGCTTTTCGGGACGCTGTCTTATATCCGAATACCTAACGGGAAGAAACGCAAACCGCGGCGAGTGCGCTCAGCCTTGCCGCTGGGAGTATTATCTTATGGAGGAAAAGCGCCCCGGCGAGTTCTTCAAGGTGTTTGAGGACGAGGACGGCTCGTATATCCTCAATTCCCGCGATATGTGTATGATAGAGCACCTGGACGACTTGCTCGAAGCGGGTGTTTACAGCCTTAAGATCGAAGGGCGTGCCAAATCCGCATACTACACCGCGCTTACGACCAACGCTTACCGTGCCGCTCTTGACTGTGCCTTGGACGGCACACAGCCTCCGCGCTGGGTGTTGGACGAAGTGAACAAGATAAGCCATCGCCCTTACTGCACGGGCTTTTTCTACGGCCATCCAAGCGACGGCAGCGGAAGTCAAGACCCAAACATAACCACCAACGGCGGGCAGTATTTTAAAGACAGCAGCTATATCCGCGAGTATGATTTTGTGGCGACTGTTGACCGCTGTGAAAACGGAGTTATGCACTTGACAACAAGAAACTTTTTTAAGCTTTCCGACGAGCTGGAGATATTGGCTCCCCAAAAAGAACCTATAAAATTTTCACCTGCGAAAATGTTTGACGAAAGCGGTGAGGAGATCGACACCGCCCGCCACGCTATGCGGAAAATCTTCATTCCTACGGATATCTCTGTTCCCGAACATTCACTTTTGAGAAAACGCGTTGATTGAAAGGGGGGTATATAAATGCTTCAGTTCAAGTTTCAAGACAGCTCTTTACCCGTTGACGAACGGGTAAGAGCGCTTTTAAAGGAGCTTACTCTTGATGAAAAGCTGCTTTTGATCTCCACAAAGCAGCAGGCTGTTTCTCGCCTCAATATCGGCGAGTGCGTTATTGGCACGGAAGCGGCGCGCGGCCTGGTTTGCCGAAGAAAACCCGAAGAATACCCGACCACCGTTTTTCCCGAACCGTTCGGGCTTGCCGCGTCGTTCGACCCAGATATAATGCACGAAATGGGAGTTATCGCGGCGAACGAGGCTCGCGTCTACAACAGGGAAGGAAAATCCTCGTTGTTTTTGTGGTCACCGACTGTCGATCTCGAGCGTGACCCTCGCTGGGGACGCACCGAAGAGGGATATGGCGAAGACCCGCTGCTTACCGGCAAAATGGCTGCGGAATATACAAAGGGAATGTACGGTGACGACAGAAAACACGCCCGGGTTATTCCGACCCTTAAACACTTTTACGCGAACAACCACGAGGTGGGCAGGGTCAGCGATAACGCGTCCATTCCCATCGGGCTTAAGCGCGATTATTACCTAAAGGCGTTTGAGCTGCCGATAAAGAACGGCGCGGCAAAAAGCGTTATGACATCCTATAACGAAATAAACGGCGTTGAGGCTATGTGTAATCCGGAGGCTGGCGAGCTGAAAAACAACGGTCTGCTTTTCTCGGTGACGGACGGCTGGGATTTTATCGAAAACGTAACCCGGCACAAAACCGACAAATGCCACGCGGATGCGCTTGCACGCGCCTATAAAAATCACGGCGCGGATTTGATGAACGACGAACAGGACGTTTTGGAAGCTGCGGCGCGTGAGGCTCTCGAACGAGGGATAATCACCGAAGCGGACATTGACAACGCGCTTTTCGGCGTGCTGAAGGCACGATTTCTTTTAGGCGAGTTTGACGGTTACTGCACCTATGACGAGCTTCCCAAAAGCCTGGTCTGCTGTGAGGACAATCTTAAAACAGCTCTCAAAGCAGCGGAAAAAAGCATAATACTTATGCGTAATAAACACGGAATACTTCCGCTAGACCCTAAAGAGAGATATTCCGTTATAGGAGTACACGCAGATATGAATTTCCGCGATTGGTACACGGGATTTTCCGAAAAAGACCCGACCATTCTTGACGGTCTTACAAAGCTTGTCGGCAGGGAAAACCTCAACTACGAATCCGGAAACGACATTATTGCGCTTAGAAATGCCAAAACCGGCTTCTACTTTGAGGTCACCGAGGACGGTTCGCTTGTCTGCGGCGCTACCCGCTTAAACGAGCAATGCCTTCTCGAGCTGTTCGAGTGGGGTGACGGTGCGGTGTCGTTCCGCTCGAAATACAACGGTAAGTTCCTTTCGGACTGCGGAGAGATGAAGTGCGTTTCGGACGTACCATTCGGGTGGTTCGTTAAGGAAAAGTTTTATATAGAGCAAAGAGACGGCGAGATTTTACTAAAAAATTTTCAAGGTAGATTTTTACGGACAAATGAAGAACGGAAGGTCGAGGTATCCGATAAGATAAAGCCGCACAGCAATTCGTTCTTTAATTTGGAGATTTTTTCGTCGGGTATCGACAAGATCAGCAAAGCCGTCACCGAAACACAAAACGCTATTGTCTTTTGCGGAAACTATCCACAGATAGGCGCGCGGAAAAATTACGACAGAAAACACTTGATGCTCCCCGAAAGGCAGCGTCGAATAATCAGCGAGGTACTGAAGCTGAAGAAAAACGCTGTTTTCGTGCTTGTTTCGGGATTTCCGTATTCCATAGAAGACGATCTTGGTACGGTGCTGCACACGTCACACGCCGGTCCGCAAATGGGTACGGCNNCGGCGGTAGCCAACGTGCTGTTCGGAAAGATATCGCCCGCAGGAAGATGTCCTATGACGTGGTATTCTTCCGAGCAAGAGCTTGGCGATATTAAAGATTATAACATTATCCGCACGGAAAGCACTTACCGCTATTACAACGGCAAGCCGCTGTTCCCGTTCGGACACGGCTTGACATACACGACCTTCCGTTTTGGAAGTCCGACTCTGAACAAAAAGTCTTTTTTAAGCGGGGAAAAGGTTGAATTAACTGTTGAGATAAGCAATATCGGAATGTTCGATTCGGACGAGGTCGTGCAGCTTTACGTTAAAGCGCCGAGATTTTCCACGGCTATCCCTAAAAAGGAGCTTAAGGCTTTCAGCAGGGTATTTGTCAACAAGGGGAAAACGATTGCGGTATGCCTTTCTTTTGACGCTGATGATTTGCGTTTATGGGATATAAACACAAGCAGCTATAAGCTTTGGAGCGGTACCTACGAGCTACAGATAGGCACTTCCTCCGAGGATATCCGTCAAACCGCCGAGATAACCGTAAACGGTGAGGATTATTCGGGACTTGACGTTACAAAGACTGTTCCTGCTGCCGCCGCGTGGAATTATGCAGGCGTGGAATTCCAAACCACAAAGGACTTACAAGAATACGCGGTTTTGGACAATTGGGCAAGCAGTATTACTTATGAAAACTGCTGCCTTAACGGCGAAACGACGGTCGAGATCGAAGCGTCAAATCCCGCAGGCGCAACGGAGCTTGTGATAACCGACGCTGCAAACGGCAGAGAGTATGCGCGCGTAGCTGTTCCGCAAACGGGCGGTCTTATACGTTTTGAAACATTTTCGGCGGAGGTAAATATGCCGATCGGAAGCTATGATCTGAAATTCTCATCCGGCAGAATGTTGAGCTTGAAGTCATTCAGATTTTTTAAATAAGGAGTTTATATGAATAATTCGGAAATTTTCCCGCACATAGATCACACCTTGCTTAAAGCGACGGCGGCCGAAGAGCAAATAACTCAGCTTTGTGAAGAAGCATTGCTTTATCATACTGCAAGCGTATGTATTCCGTCAAGCTATGTAAAGCTCGCTCACAATAAATTTCCGGAGCTGAATATATGTACGGTTATCGGCTTTCCGCTCGGATATTCAACGACTGCGGTTAAATGCTTCGAAGCGCGTGAAGCGATACAAAACGGAGCTTCCGAAATTGATATGGTGATCAACCTGGGGTGGGTAAAAGACGGCAAATTTCTTGAGGTTCAGCGTGAGATATCCGATGTCAAAGCCGCTTGCGGCGATAAGATACTGAAAGTCATTATTGAAACGTGCTATCTCGCCGAACAGGAGAAGATCGAGCTTTGCAAATGTGTCACCAACGCAAAAGCCGACTTTATCAAAACATCCACGGGTTTTGGCACGGCAGGGGCAAATATCGAGGATATTCGGCTGTTCAAGCAGCATATCGGAGATAATGTCAAGATCAAGGCGGCAGGCGGCGTGAAAACAAAAGCCGATCTTGAAATGTTCCTCAACGAGGGGTGTGAGCGAATAGGCACAAGCTCTGCGGTAAAGCTGCTGGCAGGAGAAGAATGATGTGGACGGAAATCACGGACAACGCGGCTATTGACAAATTGATGAGCGATTACCACGGCTTTCACGACAGCGTTATTGTGTCGATTAGCTATAACAGCGGCAGCTATGTTGACGAAAACGAGGTAATGTATCAAATGATAAGCGCAGACGGACACACGCTGCTAATGACGCTCCACAGCCAGTGGAGCAAGCCGATAGAGCTTCTGTTTTCGGGAGTGCGCAAGTGTTATATAACGGGCTTTCAGGACAGATACTCCAACGAGCTGTTTGACGCGACCTTGGAATTCCGCACGGATTTGCTTGGAGAAACGCGTGACAATCCCTTGATTGTCTGGGCAAGTTGTGAGGATTTCGATCCGAAAACCTATACCGAAAGATATCCGCTTGATAACGGTTATGAAACCACGTTTATAATTGCCGATAAAATGAAATACCGCATTTTGAAAGAGGGTGAGTAAATGAAACGAGTTTTCCTTATAGTTTTGGACAGCTTCGGGGTCGGCGAAATGCCCGACGCCGCCGATTTCGGCGATAAGGGTGCGAACACGCTGCGTTCCTGCTTCAATACGGGAAATCTGAATATTCCCAATATGCAAAAGCTCGGGCTGCTCAATATTGACGGAGTGACGGTAGGGGAGAGGTGCGAAGCTCCGATAGGTGCGTACCTCAAGATTGCCGAACGCTCAAAGGGCAAGGACACCACGACGGGTCATTGGGAGATAGCGGGCTGTGTTTCCGAAAAACCGTTCCCTACGTTTCCTAACGGTTTTCCACCCGAGGTTTTGGAAAAATTTGAAAAAGCGACGGGACGAAAGGGCCTTTGCAATAAACCGTATTCGGGTACTAAGGTTATCTCAGATTTCGGTGAGGAACATCTCAAAACGGGCGCTCTTATCGTTTACACCTCAGCTGACAGCGTTTTTCAGATAGCAGCGCACGAAAGCATTGTGCCGCCCGAAACACTTTACGAATACTGCCGTATGGCGCGTGAGATACTAACGGGAGATTATGCGGTCGGGCGTGTTATTGCGCGTCCGTTTGAGGGCGAGTTCCCGTTTTCGAGGACATCACGCCGCCACGACTTTTCGCTTACTCCGCCTAAGAACACCGCGTTGGATATTCTAAAGGATAACGGAAAAGACGTTATTGGAGTGGGAAAAATATGGGATATTTTTGCGGGCAAGGGTCTTACCGACTGTGACCGTCAAATCGGAAATTCAACGAATATGAATATAACCTCAAAATATCAAAAGCAGGATTGGAACGGACTTTGCTTTACAAATCTTGTTGACTTTGATATGCAGTACGGACACCGCCGCGACCCTATGGGCTACGCCGCTGCTCTGAACGAGTTTGACAAATGGCTTGGCGAATTTATGCGCGAAATGCTGCCCAATGACGCTCTGATAATCACCGCAGATCACGGATGCGATCCCTGTCACAGCGGCACGGATCATACACGCGAGTATATTCCCGTACTGATATACGGAGAAAATATCAAATCGGCAAATCTCGGCACAAGAAGCTGCTTCGGTGATATTGGCGCAACGGTTCTCGGGCTGTTGGGCGTTGAAGGGAAAATTGACGGCGAGAGCTTTGCAGATATCGTTGTCCGATAGGGGTGTGCTATGTTTCAATTTACTGTTCGAGCCGCCGATCACTTTGATGTAAACGCCATCTGTAAGATAACCCAAAGGATCTTTGCCCCTTCGATTAATGAAAATGAGCTTAAAAGGCTGTGCGTAGGGATAATAGAAGACATTGAACAGATCGTTATGGTCGCGGTAAATTCCAATCACGTTGTTGGATTTATCCACGCGCGGCGTGTTACGGATATGATATTCGGCAGCTACACAGAAATATCCGAAATAGCTATGCTGCCGTATTATCAAAGACGCAGAGGCGGTTCTTCACTTGTTTTCGGCGTAGAACAATGGAGCAGCCAAATGCTCACCAATAAAATAAAATGTATACTTAAAAGCCAAAACGAGGCTGTCAAAGCGCTGCTGCTTAGATGCGGCTACGTTGAAAACGGGCTTGGAGCTTTTGAAAAAACAATAGTCTGAAAGGAAAATAGTATTATGAGCGAATGTACACACGATTGCAGCAGCTGCGGAGAAAGCTGCTCGGAAAGAAAACCCGAAAGTCTTGTTGAAAAACCTCACGAGCTTTCGCATATCAAAAAAGTTATCGGCGTTGTAAGCGGCAAGGGCGGCGTCGGAAAATCTATGGTGACTTGCTTGTCCGCTGTTTTGATGAACCGCCGCGGCTTCAAGACTGCGGTGCTTGACGCGGACATCACAGGACCCTCAGTTCCGAAAGCGTTCGGGCTTACCGAAAAAGCAAAGGGCAATGAGGACGCTATTTTCCCTGTAGTCACCAAAAAGGGAATTAAAGTAATGTCCGTAAATCTTCTGCTTCCCGATGAGACCGCTCCCGTTATCTGGCGCGGTCCGATAATCGCGGGTACGGCGAAGCAGTTCTGGACGGACGTTGTGTGGGACGATGTGGATTATATGTTCGTGGATATGCCTCCGGGAACGGGCGACGTTCCGCTTACCGTGTTCCAGTCTATTCCGCTTGACGGCATAATCGTTGTTACCTCGCCGCAGGAGCTGGTGTCGCTGATAGTCGGAAAAGCGGTCAAAATGGCAAATATGATGAACGTGCCGATAATCGGTCTTGTTGAGAATATGAGCTACGCGCTCTGTCCCGACTGCGGCAAGCATATCAGCGTTTTCGGCGAGAGCCACATTGATGAAACCGCGAAAACGTTCGGGTTGAAGGTGCTCACAAAGCTGCCGATTGACCCCGAAGTCGCAAAGCTCGTTGACAGCGGTATGCTCGAGCTTACCGAAACGACCGCCGCTGACCCGATCGCGGATGCTGTGGAGGCGTTTTGTAAATGAGTATTCGCTACACCGATGAGCGCAGCTTCACCGTTGAACAGCTCGAGCGGCTTTTCCTTTCCGTTGAGTGGGAAAGCGGCAAATTTCCCGAAAAGCTGAAAAAAGCACTGGATAATTCCGCCGCCGTTTTCACGGCGTGGGACGGCGACAGACTTGTCGGGCTTACGAACGCCCTCGATGACGGCGAGCTTACCGCGTATGTGCATTATCTGCTCGTAGACCCCGCATATCAGGGGCAGGGAATAGGAACGGCTCTTCTTGAGTTGATGAAGAAAAAATACGTGGATTATTTTCATTTTTTCCTATTGGCGGAGCATAAGGACTTGATAAGCTACTATGAGCGCACTGGCTTTGAAAAAGAGCAAGGCGTCAGCGCTATGAAATATAAGGAGCATAACAGTGAGTGACAAAACAAAGGGCGATATAGCCTACGAAAACTTCTTAAAAGGCTATAACTGCACACAAGCGGTAACGGTCGCGTTCGCCAAGGAATTGGGCTTAGACGAGAAAACNNACGCAAGATTATCTTGCGGCTTTGGCGGCGGTATGGGACGTATGAGGGAGGTCTGCGGGACATTTTCGGGTGTGGTTATGGTATTGAGCCAACTGTACGGCTACTCCGACCCCAAGGATACCGCGACCAAAAAGGACTTGTACGAGAAAATACGCACGCTCGCCGCGAAATTCCGCGAGGACAACAAAAGCATAATCTGCCGCGAGCTGCTGGGTCTTGAAAAAGCCGAGAAGTCGGCAATTCCCGAGCCGCGCACTCCCGAATACTATAAAAAACGCCCGTGTCCCGAGCTTTGTCGTTATGCGGCGAATATCCTTGAGGAATTTATCAGGGAGAACCCGCCCGGATAACAAATTTTTTCTATTTTAAGGGAAATGCTGTTATAACCATTTTTTAAGGGAACATTTCTATGAAAATCAAGTGTTTTGATTAAGACAACGAAAGGTATCGCGCCGAGATCAATTATCCGTGTGAGCCTTCCGAGTTTGAACGATTGAAAGTAAAGAATTTATGTGTACTCACCCCAAATTTGATTTGATTATTAATTAAACCTATATTTCCCAAATTATCTCTTGACATTTCGGGAAATATATGTTATAATCCTAGTGGATAGGTAGGTATTATATTAATATAGAAACAGGTGACTAAATGAACACAATATATGTCGACAACGCCGCGACCACCAAAATGAGCAAAGCCGCCATTGACGCGATGATGCCGTACCTCGACGGGTGCTATGGAAATCCGTCCTCACTGCATACGGTAGGACAGCTCGCACAGGAGGCTCTGGTGAAAGCGCGCGAGGACGTGGCAAAGGCTATCGGCGCAGAGCCGCGCGAGATATTCTTCACATCGGGCGGAAGTGAAGCGGACAATCAGGCGCTTCTTACCGGTGCTGAGCGTGGAGCGTTAAAGGGCAAGAAACACATCATATCACAGAAAACCGAGCACCACGCCATTCTTCATTCGCTGCGGAAATTGGAAAAGCAGGGCTTTGAGATAGAGCTGCTGGACGTTGACGGTGAGGGAAGCATTACCGCCGAGCAGGTCAAAAACGCTATCCGCGAGGACACTGCGCTTGTAACAATAATGGCGGCGAACAACGAGATCGGCACGCTTATGCCGATAAAAGAGATCGCGGCTGTGTGCCGTGAAAGGGGAGTGCTGTTCCACACGGACGCGGTTCAGGCGGTCGGGCATATCCCACTTGACGTCCGCGAGATCGGCTGCGATATGCTGTCGATTTCGGCACATAAATTCCACGGTCCAAAAGGCGTGGGAGCGCTTTATGTAAACCGCAAGCTGTTACCGTCAACGCTTATCGAGGGCGGCGCACAGGAGCGCGGTAAACGCGCGGGCACAGAAAACATCGCCGGGATATGCTCAATGTCAGCGGCTCTCACCGAAGCGGTCGCTAAAATCGGAGAAAACACGCCCAAGCTCACCGCAATGCGCGACAGGCTTATTGAGGGCTTATCTGAGATACCGCACTCGATACTCAACGGCGCAAGAGCAAACAGACTTCCCGGCAATGTGAATATGTGCTTTGAGGGAATAGAAGGGGAGAGCCTTTTGCTGCTGCTTGACGCTAAAGGAATATGCGCGTCGTCGGGTTCGGCGTGTACGTCGGGTTCGCTTGACCCAAGCCACGTTCTTTTGGCGATAGGCAGACCGCACGAGGTAGCGCACGGTTCGCTGCGTTTGACGCTTTCGGAGGAAAACACCCCCGAGCAGGTGGAGTTTATCATAAAATCGGTGAAAGAGGTCGTGGAGTATCTTCGAGGAATGTCGCCGGTTTGGCACGATTTACAGGAGGGCAAGAGAAATTATGTTATATAGTGAAAAGGTAATGGACCACTTTACAAATCCACGCAACGTCGGCACAATGAACAACGCAGACGGTATCGGCGAGGTCGGCAACGCTAAGTGCGGCGATATTATGAAAATATTTCTGAAAATTGACAAGTTGGACGGCGTTGATACTGTAACGGACGTAAAATTCTGCACGTTTGGGTGCGGTTCAGCGATAGCAAGCTCCTCGATGGCGACCGAGATGATAAAGGGTAAACCGCTCTCGTCCGCGCTGGAGCTTACCAACAAGGCAGTAGTTGAGGCTCTGGACGGACTTCCCGCGCACAAACTGCATTGCTCTGTTCTTGCCGAGGAAGCAGTGAAAGCCGCTGTAAAGGACTATTACGATAAAAACGGTATAGAATACGATCAATCAAAATTTGCTATGAAACACGACTGCGAACATTGCGGCGAATAAAATAAACTAATATTTCGGAAAGGCTGTATAGTTTTATACAGCCTTTCTGACTGTCGAAAAAATCCTTTTTAATAAAACGTGACCTTTGATTTTATGTGGTTTCCCCCGCCGNNGGGGGAAACCACAGGTTTATATACGGACTGAAAGACTGTATAGTTTTATACAGTCTTTCTTTATATTTAAATAATATCAAAAAAATATCGCTCTTTCTTAATAAAAAGAGCGATATTTTGTTTTTTATAATCAGAAAATCGCAGCAAGCTTTATTGCGGAAACAATATTGCCCTCAGCGTAGAAATCATTCGACTCAAGCAGCTTTGCAAGAGTTATCTTACCGTTTGCGAAGTCCATAGCGTTTGCAAAGCTAAGCGATACTCTGAAATCCTTTGCGTCATAGGAGTGGGGCATAACATTAACTTTGCCGTCCTTTACTTCAATGTACATCTTCTGATTTGAACCGTCCTCAAATCCCCAGACCTCGATATCAACAGCAAGAGTATCCTTGATTTTCGCTGCATTAGCTTTAACGACCTTTTTCTCGATCAGCTTGCAGATATTGTCGATAGTTATGGGTTTGGGCTTTCTGCTCGTTTTCTTAGATGCGGGAACAGCCTTTTTAGCTGACGTTTTGGTCGATTTAGCTGTTTTGGCAGTTGTTTTGGAAGCGGTCTTTGCAGGCGCTTTCTTTACTGCGGCAGGAGTTGCTTTTTTGGTTGTCTTGACAACGGGCTTCTTTTCAGCAGTATCGGGTTTTGAAGTAGTCTTTACAGGCGTCTTTTTTTCTTCGGTTTTCTTCATAGTCAATTATCCTTTCAACTATTTTCGAGTTACAGCACAATAAAATAAAGTGCTAAATATATAATAACATATCTTTATAAAAAAATCAACGGTTTTTCAACTTTTTTTCAACAAATTCTTAATAAACATTAATCCATATTATATTTTTAAAAACTATTGAAACAGGTCTAAAATTGTGATATAATGATGATTGAGAAATACATCACCGGGAGCTGATACGCATTGAAAGGGATTGTAAAATTTCTAAAAAAAGAAACCGTGCTTTGCATTTCGGGAGTTTTAGCACTGATTTCTTGCTTCATCATTCCGCCATCCGCAGCATATGCAGATTATATTGATTTTCGAGTGCTGATACTCCTGTTCTGTTTAATGTTGGTCGTAGCGGGAATTCGACAGACAGGCGCGTTTACTGTTATATGCGAAGCGTTGCTAAAAAAATTCCGAAGTATAAAAACTATCGGTCTGGTACTTGTGCTGCTGAGCTTTTTTATGAGTATGCTGCTGACTAACGATGTTACACTTGTAACGATAGTTCCGTTCACGCTGATTATGTTTGATAATATTTCGGGGGAGAAAAAAGCCCGTGCGGAAATCGTTCTGCTCGTGCTGGAAACTGCATCGGCAAATCTCGGCAGTATGCTTACACCAATGGGAAACCCGCAGAATTTGTACCTATATTCAAAATTCAACCTCTCGATTACGGAATTTTTCGGGATCATATTCCCATATTCCGCGCTCTCGCTGATAATGTTGATATGCTCGGTTTTCCTGTTTTTGCCAAAGCTGCAAACCGAAAAACCCAACGGCACGTCTAAAATACAAGGACGGGGAAAAACGATCCTGTTTGTGATACTTTTCGCGGTTAATATGCTAACAATATTGCGAATTCTGAACGATATAATCCTACTCGTCATTGTTGTGACGATTGTGCTGATCATAGACAGAAAACTGTTTCTGCAAGCCGACTACTCTTTGCTGCTGACATTTGTGTTTTTCTTTATTTTCGTAGGAAATATGGGAGCGATACCTGCAATTTCTGAGAATTTACAGCACATATTTCAAAACAACGAGGTAGGAATTTCCGTTGCACTATCACAAGTAATCAGCAATGTACCCGCAGCGATATTGCTTTCGGGACTTTCGGATAAAGCTAACGCACTCATTATTGGCACTAATCTCGGCGGGCTTGGTACTCTTATTGCGTCAATGGCAAGTCTTATCACATATAAGTTTTATGTAGGAACGAAAAGCAGCTCTCCCCAAAAATATATTCTGGTTTTTACGGTGTTTAACGTATGTTATCTGGCAGCATTAGGAACGTTATACTTTTTGATCTCATATCATCTTTAACAAAGCATTCCGCAGATGTTCCGCCTTTGGTATTGGATATCCGGCACAGTAATGACACACAGCGCATGGAGCAATATATCCGCAGGAACACTCGCGGTGGAAAACGCACTTGACATTTTTATATTATTGTGGTACACTTGTTATAAGGGGGAAGCCCTTTTACTTTAATATGGCGAATTGCGTAAAATAAAAATTTTACGCAATAAGAAGGAGGCTAAAATGGACAATAACAAATACTATAAGGACGCGCCGCCGCTGATCAAAGATTTCATATTTTACGAGCAGATTGTTAAGGGACGTTCTGAACTTACAGTGAAAAATTATTATAATGATCTGAGGACATTTTTTCGTTTCTACAAAATACTAAATGACCGCGCAAGAAATATTCCGGAGGAATTCGGAAAAATATCTGTTTCCGATATAACGGAAAAAGACATTTGTTCCGTAGATCTACAAACGGCTCAGCAGTTCCTTATATTTATGAAGGACGAGCGGAATAACGAACAAAAGGCTCGATACCGTAAGGCTGTTTCTTTGAGACAGTTTTATAAGTTTCTGACTAACAACAAGCACCTGTTTGATGTAAGCCCGATGGCAAATTTAGAGCTTCCGTCGCCGAAGCCCGCGCTTCCGAAATATATGACGCTTGAGCAGGCTCTTGAAATGCTTACGCATATCGATACTCCCGATCAAAAGCGCGATTACTGTATCGTGGTGTTTTTTCTTAACTGCGGAATGCGTTTGAGCGAGCTTGTGGGTATAGATCTTAAGGATATACGGAAAACGACTGCCTCCGACGGTAATGAGATCTACAGCCTGAAGGTTCTCGGAAAAGGAAAAAAAGAGCGTATCGTATATCTGAACAACGCCTGTGTAAACGCATATCTCGATTATCTGGCTCCGGACGAGGGCGACCCCGATATCCGCAGAGCCGCCGGCTGCCGAGATATGTCGGCGCAGACCAACGCTCTTTTTATCAGCCGCCGACGTACCCGTATCTCGAATCGCCGTGTCCAGCAGATCGTCGAGGACTGCTTTAAAAGCTGCGGGCTTGATAATATGGGGCTTTCGGTACATAAGCTCCGCCACACCGCCGCGACACTTATGTATCAGAACGGCGTTGACGTGCGGGTTTTAAAAGACGTTCTCGGTCATGAGAACCTGAACACAACTCAAATTTATACTCATGTATCTAATTCACAAATGCAAAACGCCATGAACCAAAATCCTTTATCAAACGTGACTAATAAGAGCACGAAATGATCTCCAAAACTTGATTTTTGTATATTTTGTATAATTTTATTTGCTTTTAATAAAAAAAATTTATAAATTTATTAAAAAAAATATATTGACGATTGAGAGAATTTGTGTTATAATTATATCGTGCATTGAAATGTGCATACAATACAATTCTAGAAATGGGGTTCAAAAATGTTTAATTCGCTGAAAGCCAAGCTGTTGTCCAGAATTCTGCTTGTGGTTATAGCAGGAGTTGTTGTTCTTGGTATTGTTGGTTGCTTGATGAATGTTTTAAGCAGCAAAAACACGCTTGATACAACACTGCGTGAGTTATCGTTTCAATGCAGCGTTCGTATTCAGAACCGTTTGGCAAGGTATACCGCAATCGTTACTGAGCTTGGTATGGATACTCGTTTCAGTGACAGCAGCGCTACCGACGCTGAAAGAGATGAGTTGTTATCGAGAAGAGCTGATACATACGAGTTCGTATCCTACGGCTATATCAACAAGGACGGTCTCGGCAGCAACGGCAACAATTACAAGGGAAATGATCTGTTTGAGAGATGTATGAACGGCGAGTCGTTCGTTTCCGATCCTAATTGGGTGGACAATAAAGAGATCTTTTACATTGCTGCTCCGATCAAGGAAGGCGGTTTCTTCACAGGCGCATGCGTGGGTGCGATTTACTTTGGATTAAGCGGCGAC
>DILZ01000069.1:11784-14666 GCA_002425305.1 Ruminococcaceae bacterium UBA5579 | reverse complement strand
AAACCGGCACTTATATCGCACATACCAATGAGAGCTTGGTTGATGCTAAGATAAATAACGTGACCAATCCGTCTGCAAGCAGCGCCGAGTATTCGTGCCGTACCGATCTTGAAAAAGAGGCTATCAATTTAACAAATCTCGAAGATACCGTTTTCGGCGAAGTGAAAGGCGGCGGAGAGGACAGATATATCGCCCTTTCTAAAATTGGCAACACAGATGGCTGGGTTGTAGGTATTTCTTCAGAAGTCAATGAGTGGATGAGCGAGGTCAAGACCGCAGTTGTTATTACAATAATCGTTGCGGTTATTTTGATCGTTATTTCGTGCATCATCTGCATTATGACCGCGAACAGCATCGTTAACCCTGTAAAGAAGACCGCAACCGTTATGGGTGCTGTTTCGAGAGGAGATCTCAACGTTTCCGTCGGACATAAGTCCAAGGATGAGTTGGGACAGTTGTCAGATGACATTGACCGCACGATCGGCTCTATCAAGGGTTATGTTCATGAAATTTCCAGAATTTGTGAGCAAATGGCGTCCGGAAACTTTGACGTTCATCGTCAGATCGAGTTCCAGGGCGACTTTACACAGATCATTACCGATCTGGATTCGCTTTCCGATGATCTGAGCGAAACAATGGAGCAGATCGGAATTTCCGCGTCTCAGGTAAATCAGGGCGCGACACAGATCGCGGACGGCGCTACTTCTCTTGCCTCCGGTACTACCCAGCAGGCGTCCTCTATCGAAGAGCTTGCAAGTATCATTGCAACGCTTAATGATAAGGTTTCTATGAACGCAACGAACGCTGCTGACGCTAACCATAAGGCTGCGCTTGCGGGTAAGAAGATCGATCAGTCCAACGAGCATATGCAGGATATGATCAAGGCGATGAACAACATTTCGGAGAAGTCCAACGAGATCAGCAACATCATCAAGACGATCGAGGATATTTCCTTCCAGACCAACATTCTTGCGCTTAACGCAGCTATTGAGGCAGCGAGAGCGGGCGCTTCCGGTAAGGGCTTCGCAGTTGTTGCGGACGAGGTTCGCAACCTTGCTTCCAAGAGCGCGGAGGCTGCACAGAGCACCACAGAGCTTATTCAGCAGAGCATCGAGGCTGTTGAAAGCGGTTCCGAGATCGCTAATGAGACGGCTGAAGCACTCAGCGCTTCCGTTGAGGTTACAAACCAGACAGTTAAACTCATTGATGAGATATCCGCTGCTTCTAAGGAGCAGGCTTCTATGATCGAGCAGGTAAATGTCGGTGTGGATCAGATATCCTCCGTTGTACAGACCAACGCGGCAACCGCAGAGCAGTCCGCCGCATCCAGCGAGGAACTTAATGGTCAGGCTGCCGAGCTTCAGAACCTTACCAGCAGATTTGTTCTTAAGAAAAAGTAATTATTTAAACGAATATGTTTTGACGGTCGGATTTTTATCCGACCGTCAGTTTGTAGAAAAAGTCCTTTTTAATAAAACGCGACCTTGTTTTTATGTGGTTTTCCCCCACCTGCGGCGGGGGAAAACTTTTTATATTCGGACTGNNGAAAACACGGGTTTATATACAGACGACCGGGTCGGATTATTATCCGACCGTTTGTTTAAGGATTTTATCGGCAAAGGACTTGTATTTTACGCGGAAATATGGTAAAATAAGTATATATGCAGCAATTGGAGGACGACAATGGAAAAGGTTACTGTAAACGTAAGGGGCGGTTATGACATTCTGATCGACAGCGGGATTATCGACCGATGCGGCGAATTGATCAAGGCGGTCAAGCAGAATGGAAAATGCGCGGTCATTACCGACGACAACGTTGATAAATACTATGGCGAACGAGTGATAAGCTCGCTTGAGAACGCGGGTATAAAAGCGGAAAAGTATGTTTTTCCTCACGGGGAAGCATCAAAAAACCACTCTACCCTGCTGAAAATATACGATTTTTTGGCGGAACACGGCTTTACCCGTTCCGATTTCATTGCGGCACTTGGCGGCGGCGTTGTCGGCGATACGGCGGGCTTTGCGGCGGCGACATATATGCGCGGTATAGACTTTGTGCAAATACCGACCACCGGCATTTCTCAATCGGACAGCTCTGTCGGCGGCAAGACCGGCGTTGATATCAAGGCGGGAAAAAATCTCGTGGGTGCATTCCACCAGCCGCGTCTTGTGATCTGCGATACCGATACGCTTTCAACGCTTACACCCGAGTTCTTTTCCGACGGTATGGCGGAGGTCATCAAGCACGGTATGATAAAGTCAAAGGAGCTGTTCGAGCTGCTTTCGACGAGTGACATCAAGGCAAATCTAGTCGATATAATGAAGCGCAATGTGTCGATCAAGGGCAAAGTCGTAGAGAGCGATGAACGGGAAAAAGGCGAACGTATGCTGTTGAACTTTGGGCACACATTGGGTCACGCGCTTGAAAAATACTATGATTTCACAGGGCTTACACACGGATTTGCCATTGCTGTCGGAATGAGTACTTTCACGCATATTGCAGAGCGGCGCGGAATGTGCAAGACCGGTGTTGCGGACAAGCTGGACGCTCTGTTTACGAAATGCGGTCTGCCTCTCACCGATCCCGCGCCGATGAACGAGTTGTTCAAGCTCTCATTGGGCGATAAAAAGCACCTTGCAAGCGGAATGAATATCGTAATCTGCACCGATATCGGCAAGAGCGAGATCGTGAATATGTCGGTGGACGAATACGAAAAATTCCTTAAAGATTAGGAGCGCATATGGATATAAAGATAACACCGAAGAAGCTGTTCGGTAGAGTTCTCGTGCCGCCGTCAAAAAGTGTTGCGCACCGAATGATAATAGCAGCTGCTTTGGCTGACGGCAAATCTGCCATCACTAACCTCTTCCCTTCCGAAGAT
>DILZ01000069.1:2728-11765 GCA_002425305.1 Ruminococcaceae bacterium UBA5579 | reverse complement strand
AGATAGAGTTCACACATGACACTGCGGTAATCGAAGGAGTTACAAAAGCTCCCGACAAAGCCGTGCTGAATTGTCGTGAATCCGGCTCTACGCTGAGATTTCTGATACCTGTTGTCTGCGCTTTGGGTGTGAACGCAGAGCTTACCGGCAGCGGNNGAGCTGCCGCAGCGTCCCATAACCGCGTTTACGGAGGAGTTCCCCAAACACGGAATAAGCTTTGATTTAGATTCGGCTGAAAACGGCTGCTCTCTTCCCTGTCGCGTTTCGGGAAAGCTGAGATCGGGGCGGTTTGAGATTGACGGCGGGCTGTCGTCGCAATTTATCACGGGGCTTATGTTTGCTTTGCCGCTGCTTGACGGCGACAGCGAAATAGTACTCACATCAAAGCTGAACTCCAAGCCTTATATTGATATTACTTTAGGTGTTCTGAAGGATTTCGGGTGCGAAATTTCCGAAACGGATACAGGATATCATATCAAAGGTAATCAGCGGCTTAAGCCGTTTTCGGGAGCTGTCGAGGGCGATTACTCTCAGGCAGCGTTCTTCAGGGTGGCTAATTCGCTCGGTTCGGAGCTGGATATACGCGGACTTAACGAAAATTCTTTGCAAGGAGACCGCAGAATAATGGAAATATGCGATAAGTTCGATAAAAGCCGCGCCCCCTTCAATATAGACGGAGCCGATATTCCCGATCTTGTTCCGATTTTGACCGTGCTTGCGTGCTTTTGCAACGGCACCAGCAGGATATCGAACGTTGCGCGGCTGCGCTATAAGGAAAGCGACAGGCTGTCTGTTACGGCGGAGTGTCTGAACGCCATAGGCGGCAAGGTTACGGTCGGCGAGGATTATCTCGATATTGAGGGCGTGGAGAGGCTGCGCGGCGGTGAAATAGACGGTCACAACGACCACCGTATCCCAATGTCAATGTCCATTGCGGCGACAATGTGCGAACAGCCGCTGATAATTCGCGGCGCGGAGTGCGTCAGAAAATCGTTCCCTGACTTCTTTGAGGTTTACAGATCGCTTAGTGGAGAGGTTGAGGAAATATGATCATCAGAAAGTGTGAATTATCCGATATAACGAGCGTTTTTGAGCTTATAAAAAAAGAACTCGGTTATCCGAAGATCACCGAAAGCGACGTCCGGAAACGATTTGAATTGATGAGCTTGCGTGAAAACTACAATGTCCTTGTTGCGGAGATTGACGGAAAAGTGTGCGGTTTTATTTCAACGGTAAAGGAAATTTCGCTGGAGGTCGATGGTGAGTTTTTGCGAGTGATCGGTCTTGCCGTAAGATCGGAATATCAAAGAAACGGCATAGGCGCTGCTCTGCTGCGCGCTGTAGAAAAAACAGCCGACGAACACAAATATGGGGTTATCACTCTGAGCAGCAATTTCAAGCGACCCGAGGCTCATAAGTTTTATGAAAATCAAGGGTATGAAAAAACATCGTTCACTTTCAAAAAATATTTTTAGGAGGTGGTTTTATGTCAATTGACAGATATGATTGGCACTATGACAGCGCGGCAGCGGCTTACCGCGAGCGAAACGGTATTACAGGCGAGTTGACCGACGAGCAAGCTGACGAGGTATGCCTTTACGCGGCAGATCATATCGGGCTTTTTTTGCGGTGGATCATTGAAAATCACTTTGAAGGCGAAGAAAGCGACCCGGAGGTCTGCGAGCTTGTTCGTAAGGGCGAGATCACGGGAGCGCAGTATCTTATGGATTATTGCGACGGAAAGTTTTGGGATTCCGATATCTGTGATGAGATCAAGCCGTTTGTCGCGGAATATTACGAATCCGATGATGAAGATCGTCCGTATCAATATTTCTGCGATCTTGTTGAAGCAATCGGCAATGAAAACGTTTATCAAATAATTTCGGGAGATAAGGAATACAATGCTTTGAAGCCGCTTATTGACATAGCTTATAAAGAAATAACAAAACGGGGGAAATAATATGTCGTCTACTTACAACGGCGGGATCAAGCTATCCCTTTTTGGAGAGAGCCACGGCAAAGGCATCGGCGCAGTGCTGGATAATCTTCCGGGCGGAGAACCGATCGACCTTGATAAGATAGGAGAGTTTATGGCGCGCCGTGCTCCAAAAAAGGACGGCACGTCCACAACGCGCAGCGAAAAAGATATCCCCGAGATACTTTCGGGACTGTATGAGGGAAAGACCACAGGCACTCCGCTTGCGGCGGTGATCTTCAATTCCGACCAACACTCGGGTGATTACGGAAATATCTCACATATCGCAAGACCCGCTCACGCTGATTACACGGGCTATTTGCGCTACAACGGCGCGAACGATCCGCGCGGCGGCGGACATTTTTCAGGAAGGATCACCGCTCCGCTGTGCTTTGCGGGAGCGGTCTGCGGACAGATACTTGAACGGCGCGGGATAATTACGGGAGCGCATATCCGCTCAATAAAGGACGTGTGCGACGAACCGTTCGACCCCGTAAACATCACCGCAAAGCAGCTTGAGCAGGTTAGATCACGCCCCTTCCCTACCCTTTCCGAAAACGCCGAACAGAAGATGCGCGAGATGATAAACTCTGCCAGAATGGCTCAGGACAGTGTCGGCGGCGTTGTTGAGTGCGCGGCGGTCGGTTTTCCGGCGGGCGTGGGTTCTCCGATGATGGAAGGTCTGGAGAATACGATCTCGCGGCTTGTGTTTGCGATACCTGCTGTAAAAGGCATTGAATTCGGTATCGGATTTGGCTGTACTGAGCTGTTTGGCAGTGAAAACAACGATGAATTCTCGCTTGACAACGGAAAAGTAGTCACTATAACAAACAATCATGGCGGAATACTTGGCGGAATAAGCTCGGGGATGCCGATAATATTTCGTGTGGCGTTCAAACCAACGCCGTCAATATCTCAGCCGCAAAACAGCGTTGATTTTAAGACAAGTACCGAAGAGCAATTGATAATAAAAGGCAGACACGACCCTTGTGTCGTACCCCGCGCTGTTCCGTGTGTTGAAGCCGCTTTGAACATCGCGCTGTTGTCGGCTTTGCTTGAACAGCCGCTTTTGCCCGGGGAGGTGTGAACGTGGAGATCCCCAGAATACGCATAGATAATGTAGATGATATTTGCGTTCTTATTTGTTATCTTATCTATTCGCTGGGCTGTCCCCTTTCAAAAAGCCAGCTCGCTGAGATAACTTCATTTGAGGATGCAGTCAACTATTTTGACCTCACTACCGCGCTTGATAAAGTCAGGAGTCATCTGTGTATTGAAACCGACATAGACGGCGAGATCATTTACACAAATTCTCCGAACGGAATAAAGGCGGCACGGGAATTGGGCGCTTCACTCCCGCTTTCGGTCCGTCAAAAGATGTTCAGTGAGGCGGTTCGAGTATACACCCGTGACGCAATGAAGAAAAAGGGGTCTTTTCTTGCGGTACGCTATATCAAAAACGCCGACGAAACGTGTATTGTCGGCATCACGGTTATGGACGAATCCACAGCACAGCAAAAATATTATGTTGAAGTGACCGCAAAGGACGAACAGGAAGCGGAGGATATCAAACATAAAGTAAAGGCCGACGCGCGAACCTTTGCAAAATATTTGGACGTTTTTTTCGGAAAGCAGAGCTTTTAGGGTGAAATAATGTTTACACTTGAAAAATCACGGGATCCTCACGTTCTTGAAATATGCTTTGACAATTGGGATCATATTGACGCGTTGGGTCCGTTTTGGGATATTGTTGTCGGATATCATTACGAAACGGGATTGCCAATAAAGGTGGTAGACCATTTTTATAACTACAAGTTTACGGAAGACGGCTATAAAATACAGTTTTATTGGAATGCCGTTTCGCGTATTTATATCTTTTATATCCCAAAATTCCTGTATCAGACGGTATACAGTCGTTTAAGCAAGATCTGCACTGACCTCAACCGCCGTATATCCGAGAAAAAATACCTTGAAAAATACGGTGAACTGCCAAATCACGGTAAAGGTTTTTTGTAGGTATTGCAACCTGGCGTTTCGTCTGAAAAGCAACATAAATTTTGTCACTTTTTCACAATTTTTATCTGCTTTTATCGTTAAAAAAATACATTGATTATACTATACTTGATATAGTATAATAATATATATACCTATATATTATTTATATAGGTTTTATTATGGTTTTTAAGGAGAATTCAAATGGTTCATGTAGATGAAAAAAAATGTATGGGCTGCAATGCTTGTATACGCGCCTGCCCTGTACCCAGTGCGAATGCTTCCGATGGCGAAACCGTACAAGTAATTAATTCCGAATGTATTCAGTGCGGTGAATGTATAAAAGCTTGCACACACGGAGCAAGATACTATGATGATGACCTTGAAACGGTAATGTCGCTTATCAAATCGCAAAACGTTTCGTTTGTGGTAGCTCCTGCTATCAAATCTTCAATGGACGGAAATTGGAGACACGTTCTTCAATGGTTTAAAAATCAAGGCGTAAAAAATATCTACGACGGTGCATTCGGCGCGGATATTTGTACATATATGCATATTCAGTATGTAAATCAGCACCACGGCTGCAAAATTATATCTCAGCCTTGTGCCGCTATTGTTAACTACGCGGAAAAACACGCTCCCGGTCTTATTCCGTCACTCTCGCCGGTTCATTCACCCTTGCTTTGCGCGGGCATTTATGTAAGGAAATATCTCAACAACTCGGATATTCTTGTCGGCGTAACTCCGTGTATAGCAAAGTCAGATGAGTTCCACAACACGGGGATAATCTCTTATAACATTACTTTCAAAAATATAATGAATTACATAAAAAAGAATAATGTTGTTTTAAGTCACGGCCGCAGCCCGTTTGAGTTTTCGGCGTCGCGCGGCTTTGACGGCGCGTTTTATCCGATACCCGGCGGATTGAAGGAATGTTTGCACGCATACGATCCCGACCTTACCGTGTCGACTTCTGAAGGTGCTGGCAAGGTGTATGAAGATCTTAACGTCTATTTGAAAACAGACAAGGCACATCTCCCCACCGTATATGACGTATTGAACTGCGAGTTCGGCTGTAATACGGGCGTAGGCGCGCGTGAAGCCGTCAATTCATTTAATGCATACGACATAATGATCAGCGCGAAAAAGTGGGCAGTAAAAGTAAGCGCAAATAAGCGTTTTCACAAAGACATATTCAAAAAGCTTGTGTTGGATGATTTTATCAGAAAATATGAGAACAGATGCGTCACTATTGATCCCACCGACGAGGAGCTCAACGAGATCTACAACAATATGGGCAAATACACCGAAGCAGACAGGCATATCAACTGCCACGCCTGCGGTTACAAAACCTGCCACGATATGGCACGCACGATATTTTATGGCAACAACAGCTATGAAAACTGCGTAGTTCGTGAAAAACACAAACTTTTGGAGATGTCGTCGAAGATCGAAAGCCAGAACAATCGTCTTGCCGATGTTGTAGGAAACATTCATCAGTCTATGCAGATGCTTTCCGATAAAATACTGCCTATCCATCAGCAGGCAGAGGACAACTCCGTTAAGAACGATGATATCAAGAGCGATATGAGCACGCTCGACAAGGATATCGCCGGAATTCTTATGCACGCAAACGAAATAGCGAAGTTTGTAAATCAGATAAGCGTCAGCATCGGCGAATACGAACGTATTCTCGGTAAAATCAAAGGAATTTCCGAACAGACCAATATCCTCGCAATAAACGCCTCTATCGAAGCGGCGGGCGCGGGACAGTTCGGCAAGGGCTTTGCAGTCGTTGCAAGTGAGATAAGAATGTTAGCGGTGAAATCAGCCGATACTCTTAAGGCAGCCGAACAGCACACCAATAAAATATTGGAGAATATAGGCGGAATTAAAGACTGCTCCGAAAAAATTATGTTGGATGTTGACGGAACAAAGGAGAATGTAACAAATACCGACCAGTCTGTTGACGAACTCAACGAGAGCTTGAAATTCATCAGTCAAAGCGTATCGGAAATTACCGATATAATTCATCAGGTCACCGATTTGGCTTCCAGCCTCGAAGTCACCAACAATTGACAACGAACAAATAATTAAACACCGCATTCAATTACGAATGCGGTGTTTTTCTGATACACTTGCATATTGCCTTCAAATGTTTCATAGAATTAAATGAAAAATAACACATTGGAGGTACAAAATGAAAGAGTATCTGCCTGAGGGCTTATTATTCGGCACTCCCGAAAACACTGCCTGTTTAGCGTCATATCAAAGTCTGGCAGAGTGTTTGAAAACCGAAAAAATACTTGAAGCGCCCTGTATTGTCTGCAACAGCGATCACGACCTTGTGATAGACCTCGGCTGTATGCGCGGAATTATCCCGCGAGAGGAGGGCGCTATCGGTATCGCGGAGGGCACGACAAAAGATATCGCGCTGATATCTCGAGTTAATAAGCCCGTGTGCTTTGTCGTCACCGATTTTGAACGAGATTCAAACGGAATAATCCGCGCCTTGCTTTCGCGAAAAAGGGCACAGCAGATGTGTGAAAAGAACTACATCAGCCGCCTTGTTCCGGGAGATGTGATACCCGCACGGGTAACGCATTTAGAACAATTCGGGTGCTTTGTGGACGTAGGGTGCGGCATCCCGTCACTTATTCCGATAGACTTGATCTCTGTTTCCAGAATATCCCATCCAGCCGACCGCTTCAGCATCGGTCAGAGAATCAAAGCCATCGTGAAATCCTTTGACAACGACAGGGTATGCCTTACTCACAAGGAGCTTCTTGGCACCTGGGAACAAAACGCGGCATTGTTTTCGCAAGGCGAAACTGTCACAGGTATCGTGCGTTCTATCGAGGACTACGGCATATTTGTGGAACTTACGCCGAATTTGGCAGGGCTTGCCGAACCGCGTGACGATATCGAGGTAAATCAGCACGCCGGCGTTTACATAAAGGCGATAATCCCCGAAAAAATGAAAATAAAGCTCATCATCGTGAACGCTGTCAACTCAAACAACGCTTATCACAACAACGAGCTTAATTATTTTATAAATTCCGATCACATTGACAGTTGGGTATACTCTGCCGAAAACTGTAAAAAGCGTATAGACACTTATTTCTGACTATCGCTCTTGATCTTGGCCCAATATTCTCGAGCGGCATTTTCAAGCTTATTATCGCCGAATTGATAATACACCTTATCCTTAATATTATCGGGAAGATACTGCTGTTTAACATAATGGTTCGGAAAATCGTGCGGGTATAGATAGTGCTGTCCCTTGATCTCAGCATCCTCTCCGTCGTAGTGCTTGTTCTGTAAATGCCGCGGAAAGTCACCCGTCACACCGTTGCGAACGTCCGCCAAAGCCGCGTCCATAGCAAGATATGCGGAGTTCGACTTTGGAGTAGTCGCAAGCAGCACAACTGCGTCTCCAAGCGGTATCCGCGCCTCGGGAAGTCCCAGCTGCATAGCGCTGTCCACGCACGCCTTAACAATCGGAATAGCCTGCGGGTACGCAAGCCCTATATCCTCCGCTGCGATAACAAGAAGCCGCCGTGAAAGCGAGATAATATCACCCGCGTCAATAAGCCGCGCCGCGTAATGAAGCGCGGCGTTTTCATCGCTGCCGCGAATGGATTTTTGAAGTGCCGAAAGCAGATCGTAGTGCTGATCTCCGTCCCGATCATAACGCATATTGCTGCGCTGCGTGAGTTCAACAGCCGTTTCGAGGTCTACCCTGCCGTCAACAGCCGACAACGCGCACAGCTCAACGGTATTCAAGCATTTTCGAACGTCCCCGCCAACCCCGTGACAAATATAGTTCACAGCCTCGTCCGAAATAACATATTCCGTGCCATTTTCTTTGGAAAGCTCCGCAAAGCCGCGCCGAACAGCTTTTTCAAGCTCCTGTGGCTCAACAGGCTTGAACTCGAATACCGTGCTGCGCGATAAAATGGCGTTGTAGACATAAAAATACGGGTTTTCGGTAGTGGACGCTATAAGCGTTATACTGCCGTCCTCAATGTACTCCAGAAGGCTTTGCTGCTGTTTTTTATTGAGGTATTGTATCTCGTCAAGATACAGCAAGATACCGCTGCTGCCCAAAAACGTATCAAGCTCTGCAACGATGTTTTTGATGTCTGCCGTAGAAGCGTTAGTGCCGTTGAGCTTGTGCAGCCGCATATTTGCCGAGTTTGCAATAATACGGGCAACAGTAGTCTTCCCTACCCCCGACGGACCATAAAATATCATATTCGGTATTTTGCCGGACTCTATCACACGGCGAAGCAGCTTACCCGTTCCCAGAAGGTGGGTCTGCCCCACAACGTCGTCAAGCGTGTTCGGGCGAATTTTATCTGCGAGCGGCATATTATAACCCCTTATGCTCGCGGAGCAGCGCCTTTATCTTCTCGTTGGGATCCATAACATTGGAGATCGAGGTGTCGTGGTTTATGCTGGCAACAAAGTATGCGATGTACTTAGATACGTCAACCTCCTTGTACCACGGGCGTTTCATCAGCTCCGGAGTGCGGTATGTGAGGTTAGTGCTGAACACCGCGTCTATCATACCCTCCTCGTAAGCCTTGTCAAATGCCTCAAGACCGTTTGTGAATATTCCGTAAGTCGCGTAAGCAAAGAACCGCTTTGCCTCGCGCTTTTTAAGCTCCTTAGCTATATCGAGCATAGACTCGCCCGAGGAAATGATATCATCGGCAACAAACACGGTCTTTCCCTTAACTGAGGTGCCCAGATACTCGTGCGCAACAATGGGATTGCGCCCGTTTACTATCGTGGAGTAATCGCGGCGTTTATAGAACATTCCCATTTCCACCTCAAGCATAGAAGCGTAGAACATATTGCGGTTGAGCGCGCCCTCATCGGGGCTTATAACCATAAACTTGTCCTTGTCGATAACCAGATCGGGGAACGAAGCGAACATTGTTTTAAGCACCTGATAAGACGGGATAACATTATCAAATCCCATAAGCGGGATAGCGTTGCAGACGCGCGGGTCGTGAGCGTCCACGGTGATGACGTTCGACAAAAGCACCGTGCGCGGTAAGG
>DILZ01000069.1:232-2703 GCA_002425305.1 Ruminococcaceae bacterium UBA5579 | reverse complement strand
GGCGGCCACCGTACAGCAGCGGCATAATTACATTTATACGGTGAGGCTTGCCGCTTGTTGCCTGGATAATACGCTTTAAGTCCGCATAGTGATCGTCGGGCGACATATAGTTCTCGCGGTCAAACAGCTTATAAGNNTCAGAATAAACAAGTCCTTACCGCGCACGGTGCTTTTAATAAGTCCCTTTGCGTCACCTGAAGCAAAACGCGGGCACACCGCATCGATCATATAATCGTGCACGGGCTTGCCGTATCTGTCCGCCCAGCGCGTAAGGTAGTTGTTGATACGCGCCGCCAACTCCTCCGTGCCTCGCATAGCGATCAAACCGATCGGAGCTACCTCGTTATACTCAGAATAAAGAACTTCCGTATTTTTTACACTTGACATTTTATTTTCCTTCCCTTTTAGAGGTAAGAGATAAGAGGTAAGAGATAAGAAGTTGAATGTAAGATGTAAGATGTAAGAAATCAGAGGGCAGACCTCATACCCATACCTTTAATTTTACCTTTACAAAACCTTTTCAAGCACGGCTGCCGCCGCGTAATGTTTAACATTGAATTTTTCGGGCGCGATATCCGAAAGCAGCCTTAAATGCTCTGCTTCCCATTCGACTATCTCCGCTTGCGAAAGTGAAGCTCCAACTCCTCTGCAAGCCTTCATTCTTCCGTTCCAGCTTTCGCGCGTGAACGGAACAAGCAGCGGATATTCCTCACGAAAAGCGATCTTAAAATCATTAAGATAACATTCGGGAACAGCCGCAGGACGAAACGTCTCACCCGCCCCGCTCCATTCGGGATTGTATTTCAAGACCAGCTTTTCGCTTGCCGCCGCTATTTTATCCTCGGAAGGCAGCCACGCCATATACAGGACAAGCACCCGTCCGTTCGGCTTCAGCATACGATACAGCTTGGGGCAAAGCACAGTGTGATCAAAGTAGAAAAAGCAAGTGCAAGCGGTTATCACGTCAAACGAATTGTCGGGGAAATCAAGCTCCTCGGCGGACATCGCATAATAATCGATGTTCATACCTTTGGAAAGCCGCTTTGCTTGTTCGATTTGGTTTTCGGAAATATCCGTACCCGTCCATTTCGCGCCGTATTTCAGCATATTTCGCGGAAGAACGCCTGTTCCCGTTCCCAAATCAAGAACGCTCTGCCCGTTCACGCATAGACCGAGTTTTGCTATCCGTTCATAAAATTCATCGGGGTAAATATCGCGGAACTTTGCGTAATCCGCCGAAGTCCTGCCCCAATCGAACTCTTTTCCGCCATCGATCTGCTCGTTAATCATTCGCTTGCTCCCTCAAAATATCCCGAACCTCCATAAGGCAGAACCCTAAGGCGTTCATTCCTTTCCAAAAAGTGGGATTTTCGGCTTTGGGATCGTCCGCGCTCATTCCAATACCCCATATCTTATCATAAGGGCTTGCCTCGACAAGAACGCGCTCCTTAGTGTTCAGCAAAAACGCTTTCAAATCCTCATTCTGCGAGAACTTTGCAACGTTTCCCTTAACAACTATATCGCAGCAGTTTTCGTCCCATATTTCCTGAACAAATCCCGAAACCTTTCGTCCCAACGCTTTAAATTGCTTCGGGTGCTTTGCCGCCATTATTTCTTTGCGAACCGCCTCATCGCCGAACATCTCCGCCTTTTGCGCCATCATATACTGTTCGGCGGTGTGGTACTCCACTCCGTCAACGGTGAATTTACAATCCCACCATTGACTGAAGCAAGTTTTTGTAATGCTCCCGTCCGCTGAGGGAGTGTGTCCCCAAAAGAAGATGAATTTTAAACGCTCGCCGCGTTTGAATTTATCCTCGATCAGTTCTCTTGTATATTTCATTATTATTTCCTTATTATTTATACAGCGGATACTTATTCGTAAGCTCCGTTACCATTGCGCGAACCTTATCCTTGTTACCCTCGTGATCCTTTGCGGTGAGATAAACGCACTCGCCGATGATCTTCATATCATCCTCTTTAAGACCGCGCGTCGTGACAGCGGGCGTGCCGATACGAACGCCGCTTGTGAACGCGGGCTTCTGCGGGTCGTTGGGGATAGCGTTCTTGTTGACCGTGATGTAAACGTCGTCGAGGTTGTTTTGAAGATCCTTGCCCGTGATGTTGAACGGACGGAGATCGACCAGCATAAGATGATTGTCCGTGCCGCCCGAAACCAGATCAAATCCCTTTTCAAGCAGAGTATCGGCAAGAACCTTCGCGTTCTTGACGATCTGCTCGCCGTAAGCCTTAAACTCGGGCTTCAGCGCCTCGCCGAAGCAAACAGCCTTCGCCGCGATAACGTGCATAAGCGGACCGCCCTGTGTTCCCGGGAAAATAGCGGAGTTTATCTTTTTCGCGATGTACTCGTTGTTTGTTAGAACAAGTCCGCCGCGCGGTCCTCTCAACGTCTTGTGAGTGGTCGTTGTAACAACGTCCGCGTACGGCATGGGGCTTTGATGCTGCCCTGC
>DILZ01000069.1:0-171 GCA_002425305.1 Ruminococcaceae bacterium UBA5579 | reverse complement strand
CTCTCGGATAAGCGGAAGCGCCCGCGACAATGAGCTTGGGTTTGCACTTGTTCGCCTGCTTGTAAAGCTCCTCGTAGTCGATAAAGCCGTCGTCGTTCGTTCTGTAAGGCTCGAAATTATATATCTTGCCGGAAATATTCACGGGCGAGCCGTGCGTGAGGTGTCCGCCGT
>DILZ01000061.1:14579-18696 GCA_002425305.1 Ruminococcaceae bacterium UBA5579 | reverse complement strand
AAATCGCCGCCCTCGGTGTGCTTTGAGTGAGCGCGCCCTGCGGCAAGCGTTATCTTGACGTCGGTTATCGGCGAACCGGTCAGAACACCGATATGCTGCCGTTCACGCAGACAGGAAAGCACCAATCGCTGCCAATTTTCGTCGAGGTCGCGGCAATCCCGCGCAAACACGACCCCGCTTCCCGTTGGCAGCGGCTCAAGCAGCAAATGCACCTCGGCGTAGTGGCGCAGCGGCTCGTAATGTCCAACGCCCTCGACAGCTTCACGAATGGTCTCGCGGTAAGCTATCACGCTCTCGCCGAACTCGACCCTCACGCCGAACCGCTCCTCTATGACGCTTTGCAGTACTTCCGTTTGGATCTTCCCCATAAGGGATGCGTGGATTTGTCCTCTCCCCCACGAGAACTTCAAGGACGGCTCTTCCTCTTCCAGCCGCTTTAGCTCGTTAAAAAACAGCAAGGCGTCCGTGCTTTCGGGAAGTATCAGCTTATAGCTGAGCGGTGCTTCTATCGTCGGGGCATTGTCCTCGGCTTCTCCGAGAGCTTGCCCGGCAAACGTTTTGGAAAGTCCCGTCACGGCAACGATCTGACCTGCTTCGGCAGTATGCNNAGTATCCGCCGTTGTAAATCTCGCGCCGCTGTATATCCGTATCTGCGTTACCTTTTCGCCGGAATTTTCAATTATAGTGCGGTTTTTAAGCTCTCCGCCGAGTATTTTCATATGAGTTAAACGAACGCCGTTCGGGTCGGTGGATATTTTGTAGATCAGCGCGCCGAAATTTCCGTAACGTATTCCTACGGTGGAATATTTTTCCAGAAGCTCCAGAAACGCCCCCACGCCGACATTTTTCAGTGCCGATCCGAACATCACGGGGAACAAGTGCCTTTTCCAAATCGCCTGCGCGATAAGCTCCACGGGAACTTCTCCGCTGTCAAAAAGCGCGTTCATACAGTCCTCGTCGTATTCGGCGGCGGTTTCGGCGATATTGTCCGAGAAATCCGCAAAGTTTGGGGAGAGCCGGCGCAGATCGGCTAAAAGCTCGCTAGGGCTTCGGTGGGAGATATCGGTCTTGTTCACGAAAGTAAATACCGGAACTTTGAAGCGGCTTAAAAGCTCCCAGAGCGTTTCGGTGTGCGGCTGAACGCCGTCCGTGCCGCTTATTACGAGTATCGCGCAGTCAGCGACGGAGAACGCGCGTTCCGTTTCGGCGGAAAAATCCGCGTGTCCCGGGGTGTCGAGAAGCGTGAATTCGGCGGTTTCGGTGCGCAGGATCGCTTGCTTTGAGAATATCGTTATCCCACGTTCGCGTTCCCGCTTGTCTGTGTCGAGAAAGCAGTCGCCGTTATCCACGCGTCCGGCACGCCGTATCTCGCCCGCCTGAAGCAGCAGTGCCTNNCGTTTTGCCCGCGTCGACGTGCGCCGCCATTACAACTGTTATTCGTTTCACCCAAAGCCCCCCCTTTCCAGACAGTTCGCATAAAAAATCCGATTTAGAGAACTAATTAGCCGCCCTAAATCGGATATCGAATTTACTTGTTGATAATAACGCTTGCGACGGCGTACTCCTTGCAGTGGTCGACGGATACGTTGATGACGTAGCCCTCGCGTTCTTCAAGCATCTTAGCGTACCCTTCCGCGATAATAAACGGACTTCCTAGCCTGTCGCGCAGCACCGAGATGTCCTGTGCGCGGATTATTCGCAAACCTGTGCCGATAGCCTTTGCGAAAGCCATCTTAACACAGAAATTTTCGGCGATCAGTGCTGTTGACAGCTTGTGCTTAACGAGAAATCTGATCTCGTCCGCAGAGAAGTACTGCGACAAAAAGCGCTTGTTTTTGCAGCTTTTACGAATGCGGGACAATTCAATTATCGCCGTCCCCGTGCGAATAAACAGATTACTTGACATTGTTGTTCAGTTTCGCGCTTAGCGATTTGGGTATCTCCAGCGCGATTGCCTCCCTCAGTTTTTCGTTTGGATTAAATATCACTTTGACCTTGCCGTATTCTTTGTGCTTAACAAGCAGATAATGTGCGTTTTTCGCCAAGCCGCTTGTCGCGTGGACGGTGGTTTCCGCCTCAATATCGCTCTCCGGCGGATATCTGCCGATATCGTCCGATTTGGAAAGGTCAACCGTTATCATACGTTTGCGTTTGCGTTTTCCAATTATTTTATCGATATCCATTTCGTTGTTTGTCACGATATATTCATATTCTATGTTCATATTTGATATAACCCAAATTCCAAGCCACAAAAAACCCGCGGCGAATATCGAAAGAAAGATTATACCTTTATAAATCGAGAAAAACATACACGCCGCTACTCCCAACAGCGCCCCTAACACCGCCGCGAGCGTCTTTGTGATTTCCGCAGGCGTCTTTTTTTTCGTCACTATCTGCTCACAATAATTATCCATTTTCCAGCTCCTATAAAATTGCGTTACGGATATAGTATATCATATTAATTTACGAAAATCAAGAGGTATTTTATATATTTTTCATAAATTTACACGCAAAGTGCAATAAATTATAACAACTTATTAAAATTTGAGTGATATTTTTTTAATAGCTATTGAAATTTTAATCGGAATTTGGTATAATATAGATAAGTGTGAGCAGCGATAGACATAACCGTATGCAAAAGTCGGCTGCCGCAGTTTGGCTATGAAAAAATAACAGAAGGTTAAGGTGATGTTATGCCTTGTTTCGGAGATAAAAAGCGTGTCGTGATAAAGGTCGGCAGCAGTACGCTTGCCTACCCCGAAACCGGCAGCCTGAACGTACGCAAAAGCCGTATGCTTGTCGAGGTGCTGTCCGATCTGAAAAACTCGGGACGCGAGATAGTTTTTGTAAGCTCGGGAGCGCAGTGTGTCGGCGCGGCGAAGGGCGGCTTTCACGAAAAGCCCAAGGACACGCCCTCAAAGCAGGCGTGTGCGGCTATCGGACAGACGGAGCTTATGAAGTTTTACAGCGATAACTTCGGACGGTACAACCACAACGTTGCGCAGCTGCTTCTGACGCGCGACGTTATCAGCAACGAGGAGCGCCGCACGAATGTTATCAACACATTCAACAAGCTGTTTGAGATGTCCGTGATACCGATAATCAACGCAAACGACGTCGTTTCGATAAAGCATCTTGATTTTGACGAGAACGACACGCTGTCCGCTATCGTGGCGAAGCTGTGCGGAGCGGATCTGTTGGTTATGCTGACCGATGTGGACGGATTATACACCGGCGACCCAACCGACCCGAACTCGGAATTTATCGATGTTGTTGACAGTATCAATTACGATATTATAGGAATGGCTCAGGGGAGCGGCTCGGCGGTCGGCACCGGCGGTATGCTGACAAAGATCGAGGCCNNCGCAGATAGCCGCCGAGGCAGGCATTGACGCGTTAATAATCGGAAACAAAGACCCCAAGCTGCTCTATCGGCTGTTTGAAGGCGATGACGCCAAGTGCACCTGGTTCAAGGCACAGCGCGGCTGATCGTTGAACGTGAGCGGCGGTGTTTTGAAACGGAGCTTTAATTAAAGAAAGGTAGTGTTAATATCAGTGAGCAAGGAGCAAAACGTGTATATCGATGAGCTGGGCGGACGCGCGAAAAAGTCCGCGCCGCGCTTGGCGGAATGTGACGCTGAAAAGAAAAACAGTGTGCTTTGCGCGATAGCGAAGGAGCTTTTACGAAATATTGATGAGATAATCGGGATAAACAAGCTCGATATCGACTCGGCGCGGAAAAGCGGGATAAGCGAGGCGATGATAGACCGCCTGACGCTGAATGAAAAACGTATCGCGGATATTGCGGAGGGTATAGATAAGGTAGTGGCTCTGCCCGACCCCACAGGCGAGGTGATAAGCGAGAAAACGCTTTCGAACGGTCTGCGGGTGAGAAAAGTCAGCGTTCCGATGGGCGTTATCGGGATAATCTTTGAAAGCCGTCCGAACGTTACCGTGGACGCCGCCGCGCTCTGCTTTAAAGCGGGCAGCGCTGTGATATTGAGAGGCGGAAGCATCACGATAAATACGAATAAATACCTGGTCGAACTGATGCGGAAAACGATCGCGGAGCACGGTCTGCCCGAGGATTGCGTTCAGCTTGTGGAGGACATAAGCC
>DILZ01000061.1:9397-14524 GCA_002425305.1 Ruminococcaceae bacterium UBA5579 | reverse complement strand
GTCGTCGAGAATGCGACCGTTCCCGTAATACAAACGGGCGCGGGCAATTGTCACGTTTTTGTGGACGAGAGCGCCGACCTCGATATGGCGGTGAATATAGTCAATAACGCGAAAACGCAGCGCCCGTCGGTCTGCAACGCTATCGAAAGCATATTGGTACACAAGAGCATCGCTCCCGAGTTCTTCAAAAAGCTGGACGAGCTTTGGCAGGGCAGGATAGCGATAGTCGGCGATGAGAAAACCGCCGAAAACATCAAGGTGGATAAGATCGCCGATGATGAGGACTACGCTGCGGAGTTCCTTGAGTTAAAGCTCTCAAGCAAGGTCGTAAGCGGTGTGGACGAGGCAATAGAGCACATCAACAAATTCGGCACGGGGCACAGCGAGTGTATCGTAACAAATTCCGAGGAGAACGCGGAGCTGTTTCAGCGTGAAATAGACGCTGCGGCGGTGTATGTGAACGCCTCAACGCGATTTACGGATGGCTTTGAGTTCGGGCTTGGCGCGGAAATAGGAATATCGACGCAAAAGCTCCACGCAAGAGGACCTATGGGGCTTGCCGCCATAATATCTTATAAATATCTGATAAACGGCAGAGGACAGATCAGAGGATAACACGAAAATTATTTATGAAGGCACGCTTCGTGCGGTTCAATAAAATATTTAAGAGGTAGTAATGTCAAAAAGAAACAAACAAAACGCAAATGCGCGTGAAAAACACAGCGAGGACGTAATTAACGAGCTGTTGGGCGAAATAGAGAACGAACCAGATATAGAGATAGAAGAGGACGTTTTAAATTTGGGCGGAACGTCCGAGGAGGACGTAAAAACAGCCGAACCCGATGAGGAGAAGGCTGAAAAAAGGCGTACCGCGTTCTTTGTGTCGGCGGTGGTGATCATCATTATGGCGGTCATCGGTATGATCTCCACAGTACGCTTTATTGCAAAGGGCATAAGCGATATGGCGGATAACACCGCGCTGAAAAATGAGTTCGCGCGTTTTATACTGCCTGTTGTGGCAAACGATATCGCGCCTTTTGAGGAGGAAAGCGAAATAACGAATTCCTCAAAGGTAAGCTGCTCTATCTGGAACATACTGATAAACAGGGATATTTCCGAGTATAAGGATTCGCCGGCTGGCGGAATTTTCGTTCCCGAATATGATGTAAGCGTATCCTGCAAGGAGCTGTTCGGCGCGGATTCGACGATGACGCATCAGACGGTGGGCGTTGGAGATTCGCGGTTTATATATGATGAGGAAAACCACGTATACACCTGCAACAAGAACATGCGTTTTTTGAACTACGCGCCGAAAATAATCGATATGACAGGGAAAAACGGCACATATGTGCTTACGGTTGATTATATCCCGCCCTCCATTACTATGGCGGTCGAGGGATTGGGAATAACGGTAGAATCCGATAAAACTCTTGAGTATACTATAAATCGCGTTGATAAAAAGAATACGCTGGTATCAGTAAAGCTCATCAGCGGTAAACATGACTACAGGTAAGGAGGACACAATATAATGAAAAAGGGATTGAAAAAAGCGGTGGCGGCTGTGCTGGCTGTCGTTCTTGCGGCGACGCTTTGCGGCTGTGACAGAGGTTACATTATGACCGTTGACGGTGTGGAGATAAGAAACGGCGTGTATTTGACGTTTTTGCAGACCGCATACGGTAAGGCGCAGACCGAGTTTAAGAAGCAGTCGGAGGAAACCTCCGATCCGGAAACTTCGGAGAGTGACACAAGCGACACGACCAGTAAGGAGAGTGTTCCGATAACCAAGGAGGAGATATCCGGAAAAAGCGGTTCGCAGTGGATAAAGGACGAAACTCTTAAGTATATACGCAGATTTGTGGCGGTACAGAGGAAGTGTGAGGAGCTTGGCATCAAGCTGTCCGATGAGGAAATAACCAAGCTCAACGCGGATATAACCTCGATTTGGGACAGCAAAAACGAAATGGTGAAGTATATGTACGGTTATGAAACCGTAGGCGAATATTACGAAAGCCAGGGCATAGCGAGAGAATCGTATAAGCAGATCAGTACGGTAAGCGAGCTGCAAACAAAGCTGTTTATGCACTACTATGACAAGGGCGGCGAGTTCGAGATAAAAGACAGCGAGGTAGACGCTCACTTAAAGGATAAATACGTTTCCGTAAAATATCTGAGCGTTGCCTATACCGATGCGTCCGGAAAAACTCTTGAGAACGACACGGACAAGAAGGCTATGAAGGATAATCTGCAAAAGTATGCCGACCGTATCAATAACGGTGATAAGCCGAAAGACGTTTTCTATGATTATTCCATTGAAAGGGCGACCGAAAGGGCAAAGGCAAAGGCGGAAACCGAATATAAAGAGGATAACGAGGATAAGCTCACGAAGGAAGAATGGATAAAGAAGCAGGTCGAGGCGGCGGGAATAAAGAAGGACGAATCCGACGACGCCTTGGATCAGGTTATCTCAAAAAAGAATACAAGTCTTGACGAAAAGCTGATGGAGTTTTTGATCAGCACGGAAAGCGACGGCAAGGCAAGGCTTTTTGATACGGAGAAAACCGTTTACCTCGTAATAAAGGAAGACATAACCCAAAAAACGAAATGGAAAGAGGAAAACAGGGATAATGTTCTTACCGAGATGAAGAGCGAGGAGTTCCAAAGTATGCTGGATCTTTTCGGGCAGAACTATGAGGTGGACGCCAACGAAAGTCTGGTGAACAACAAGTACGGTCCGGAAAGGCTGAACCCTTAGAATTAAATCAGTTACTTCCCCGCCGCGATACGGNNAAAGTTCGGGAGGAAATATGCAGCTGCTGAGTTTAAACAATATAGCTATGTCGTTTGCGGACAGGGCGCTTTTCGCGGACGCCTCGTTTGAGGTTTGCGACGGAGAGAAAATAGGCTTTATAGGCGTTAACGGCAGCGGAAAAACGACGCTGTTCAGGCTTTTGAAGGGCGAGCATACTCCCGACGAGGGAAGCATACACATCGCGGGCGGAGCAAAGCTTGGATTTATGGAGCAGTTTGCTTGCAAGGACAGCGAAAAAACACTTTACGGAGAAGCGCTGACTGTTTTTGCGGAGCTTGACGATATGGAGCTTGAGCTTGAAGAGCTGCACGATAAAATAGACCTCGGCGACAGCTCCGATAAAACGATAGCGCGTCAAACGGAGCTTCAAGAGCGTTTCGAGCGTGACGGCGGGCTTACCTACAAAANNCAAAAGCCGCACCGCGTCCGCGCTGACGGGTCTGGGCTTTTCCGAAAGCGACTTTACGCTTCCCGTAAGCGTTTTGAGCGGCGGACAGAGAAGTAAATTACAGCTCGCAAAGCTGTTGTTGTCAAACGCCGACCTGCTTTTGCTGGACGAGCCGACAAACCACCTCGACATCTCGTCCGTGGAGTGGCTGGAGCGTTTTCTTGCCGATTACCGCGGCGCGTATATCGTCATCTCGCACGACCGCCATTTTCTCGACAAGGTAACCGAACGCACGCTGGAGCTTGAAAATTGCCGTATCCGCGATTATAAGGGGAACTACACGCGTTTTCTGTCGCTCAAAGCCGAGGATATGGAGCGCCGTCAAAAGGTGTACGATTCGACCGTCAAGGAAATAAAGCGCGTCGAGGGGATAATCGAGCAGCAAAAGCGCTGGAATCAGGCGCATAACTATGTCACGATAGCAAGCAAGCAAAAAACGATCGACCGTCTTGAGGAAACGCTGGAAAAGCCCGAGGACGCTCCCGAGGCGATTAAATTCGCGTTTAAGGCGGCGGACGGCAGCGGAAACGACGTGCTGAGCGTGAAAAATGTCGCGCTGGGCTTTGACGGCAAGCAGCTTTTCGGGAATGTGAATATCGAGATAAAAAAGGGCGAGCGAGTGTTCCTTATCGGCGATAACGGCTGCGGAAAAACCTCGCTGTTTAAGGTGCTGACTGGGCAATATAAAGCCGATCGCGGCGAGTTTAAGCTCGGCGCGAGGGTACAGACGGGATACTTTGACCAAGCGCAAAGAGGACTGACCGAAAGCAAGACCGCGCTTGACGAGGTGTGGGACGCTTACCCGAAAATGACGGAAACCGCCGTGCGCACGGCGTTGGCGGCGTTTCTGTTCAAGGGCGACGACATTTATAAGTTCATATCCGAGCTTTCGGGCGGAGAGCGGGCGAGGGTGGCTCTGTTAAAGTTGATGCTGTCGGGCGCGAACTTCCTTTTGCTTGACGAGCCGACAAATCACCTTGATATCACGTCCTGCGAGGCTCTTGAAAACGCTCTTTTGGGCTATGACGGAACGCTTTTCATCATCTCGCACGACCGTTATCTGATAAACAAGCTCGCAAGCAGACTTTACAGGCTCACCGAAAAGGGCGCGGAGGGCTATCTCGGGAACTATGACTACTATCTCGAAAAGCAGCAGGCGGAGTTGGCGCAGAGTGTTGCCGAAAGACCGAAGAAATCGGAACAAGCATTGGATTACAAGCAGCGCAAGGAGCGCGAAAGCGAGCGGCGCAAGCTCCACACCAGAATAGAACGCGCCGAAAAGCGAATAGAGGAGCTGGACGCCGAGATCAACGCCAAGACCGAAGAGCTTTCAATGCTTTCGGATTATCAAAAGGCGATGGAGCTTTCCGAGGCGATCGAGGCTCTGCGTCGGGAACAGGAGTCGGCTATGGAGGATTGGGAAACGGCAAATGCCGCGTTGGAGGGATTTGATGACTAAACAAATAAAAGCGTATCTCGCGGTTTTGGAGCGTTTTTTCGCGGAGGAGCACTCCGGGGAGGAGCTGCTTGCGATGAAAAAGGAGCTGCTGCAAAGAATAGAGTTCTATCAGCACGAGAGGCTGATACACCTTATCGTTACGATGTCGTTCGGTGTGTTTTTTATGCTGTCGCTTATTATGTGCCTTACACAGGGCGGTGCGGGTCTGCTGATCTTGACGGTAATGTTCCTGGTAATGCTGGCGGCATACATAAAGCACTACTATTTTCTGGAAAATTCCGTGCAAAGAATGTACCTATATTATTATAAGGTGGAGAAATTGAGCTGACGGTCGTTGCGTCTGCAATTTCCCGTGTGGCGGTTGCTTATAAGCATTAAATTACAGTCTGTATACAAACTCGCGGTTTT
>DILZ01000061.1:7659-9389 GCA_002425305.1 Ruminococcaceae bacterium UBA5579 | reverse complement strand
AACCGCATAAAATTCGGGTCTCGTTTTATTAAAACGGACTTTTTCTACAAGCTGAATTTATTATATTTCCTATTGACTTTTTCGATAAAATATAGTACAATATTATATAAGAGCAATAACGCTTGTTAATATTTTGAAAAGGAGAAAGCATTATGGGTTTGATTAAAGCAGCATTAGCCGCAACTTCGGGAGTTTTGGCGGACTCCTGGAGAGATCATTTTTATTGCGACGCGCTCGATGATGATACTCTTGCGGCACGGGGATATAAGCGTGCAGACGGCAAATCGTCCAACACCAAGGGCAGTGACAATGTTATCACAAACGGCTCTATCATTGAAGTGAACGAGGGACAGTGTGCGCTTATCGTAGACGGAGGAAAGGTAGCCGAGATATGCGCCGAGGCGGGAGAATTCGTTTATGACGCATCATCGGAGCCTTCGCTGTTTTATGGAAAGCTCGGCGAAAACATCGTTAAAACATTCAAGGAAATAGGAAAGCGTATTGCGTTCGGCGGTTCTGCCCCGGTAAATCAGCGTGTTTACTACATCAACACAAAGGAAGTTAAGGGAAATCGGTATGGAACGCCGTCGCCGATGTCGTTCAGAGTTCTCGACAATAAAATCGGTCTTGACGTTGACGTTTCTATCCGCTGCAACGGCGAGTATTCCTATGAGATAAGAAACCCCATTCTGTTCTATACAAACGTTTGCGGCAACTTCACGGACGTTTATCATAAGCGCAATCTGGACAGTATGCTTAAAAGCGAGATAGTTACCGCGCTTCAGCCGGCTTTGGGCAAGATATCCGATTCGGGCGTTCGTCCCAGCAATCTGCCCAGCCATACTATGGAGATCTGCGACGCGCTCAACGAGATCCTCAGCAAAAAATGGGGCGATATGCGCGGAATGGTAATCAAGTCGTTCAATATGAGCCCGCCCACAATGTCGCAGGAGGATATGGAGCTTATCAAGGAACTCCAGAAGACTGCGGTGTTCCAAAACCCCGGAATGGCGGCGGCGCATCTCACGCAGGCTCAGGGCGAGGCTATGAAGACCGCTGCGGGCAACTCGGGCGGTGCGATGGTAGGCTTTATGGGAATGAATATGGCTCAGCAAAACGGCGGCATCAACGCAGGGAACCTGTTCAATATGGCGGCACAGCAGCAGGCAGCTCAACAGCAGGCGAATCAGCAGACATCACCCACGCAGCCTACCATAAGCGCAAACGGCTGGACGTGCGCTTGCGGCGAGACCAATACGGGAAAGTTCTGCGCTTCGTGCGGCAAGCCCGCTCCGGCAAAGGGCGACAGTTGGACTTGCGCGTGCGGCGCTCAGAACAAGGGCAAGTTCTGTATGGAGTGCGGCAAGCCCAAGCCCGCGGGAGTTCCGCTTTACAAGTGCGACAAATGCGGCTGGGAGCCCAGCGACCCCACCAAGCCGCCAAAGTTCTGCCCCGAATGCGGCGATCCGTTTGACGCGAACGATATCGTATAGTTGTTAGTTTATAGTGATTAGTAGCTAGTTATTTGAGCCGCTGCTCTTCGGGGCGGCGGCTCGTGTTTTTCTCATTACAATGCCGCTGCAACCGTAGGTTGACAATTTTCAAGCTATTATATGCAGACTTTTTTCAATTGTTCTGTTACAATTTTTCAGAGAGGTGAGAATATGCTGTCGGAAAAAATACGCGCTCTGCGAAGAAATAGCGGTTTGTCGCAGGAGGAGCTTGCGGAG
>DILZ01000061.1:7120-7629 GCA_002425305.1 Ruminococcaceae bacterium UBA5579 | reverse complement strand
GCCGCCGACAAGCTGGTGGAGCTTGCGGATTACTTTGGGGTGTCTTTGGATTATCTTATGCGTGGTTATCCGGAGAATGCCGGGATCATTGATCATGAACAGATATCGACAGCTTCCGATAGACCCGGAAAGCACAAACACTCTTGTCGGAGGATAGCAGGTCTTTTTTTGATAGTAACGGCTATCGTGGTTTTTGTGTTTATAACGGTGCTGTATGCTAAACAAGAAATGCGTCATGGCGTTTCCGGTTCGTTCAGATTAGAGCTTGACGGCGTGGGGGTTATCGTATTGTTCGCAGTATTGTGCGCGGCAGCGGGTGCCGCGCTGCTCATCTCCTTGAAAAAATAGGAGGCATTATGAAAACATCATCTAAAATCCTTTTGGGGATAGCAGTGGTACTTATTGCGGCGTTTGGCGTGAAGAACGTAATTGATTATGAGAGCTATAGAAAAAGTATAACCAGTGCCCCGTTCGATATTGCCGTCAGTGTGAACGCGCTGGTGCTTATT
>DILZ01000061.1:0-7076 GCA_002425305.1 Ruminococcaceae bacterium UBA5579 | reverse complement strand
CATAAAAGTCTCCGTAAAGCTGGGCGGTTTCTGTTGAGGAATTTGTTCGGCAGACAATACCGTATCAATTCAGCTTCCCTCACATCCTTATTGACGGACTTCTTATGGCTTCGCCGTATATAGCGGCAACTTCGATATTCGCAGTTTTTATGATAATCCTTGTTGGGCAAAACGGAGATAAAAAAAGAATATCGAAGATCCTTTTTGTTATTTCGGGAGCAATAACGGCGGGGTTCGTTATAATGTGTATTATTATGACCGTTGTGAATAAAGTACGCGACAGCTTTACGGAGACTTTTATGGATTTCTTTTTTTATGCGATCTTTTTACTGCTGCCCGCGGCGATCTTGGCGGCGACCGCGCTGTTTTTGAGGGGCAATACGGTGCTTTTGGTGGTCGGCGCGGCAGTATGCGCAGCGATCATTGCTCTTATGCTTATTCTTCAAGTACTTTGGATAATGACGCTCCCTGCGCTGATCACGGCGGTAGTTTGCGTGATACTTGCCGTTTTGGCGCATAAGAAAAAAGAGGTATAATAAAATGAACCCTTTCCCGTTTTCGGACGACAACAAGCGTTATCATACTTTGGCGTACCATAACAAGCGCACATACGGCGGCAGAGTGTACAAAGCCACTCTGGACGCGCATATGTCCTGCCCGAACAAGGGTGGGTGTATCTATTGCGGCGATACCTTTGACAGCCGCTCAATTGAGGAGCAATGGGCGGCGGAGTGCGAACGGATACGCTCAAAGGACAAGAACGCGAGGATATGCGCGTATTTCGGTGTTCACACGAACACGTTCTGCTCTCCCGAAAAGCTGTCGGAGCTGTTGGAAACTGCCTTGAAGCTCGGCGCGTTTTCGGTTTCGCTCGCGACACGCGCCGATTGTCTTGACGAGCAAAAGGCGCGTATTCTATCGGAGTTCTCGCTGCCGCTAACCGTTGAATTGGGTCTGCAAACAATACACGACAAAACAGCCGCGCTGATAAACCGCAGACACACATATGAAGACTTCCTTTGCGGATATGATCTGCTCAAATCGCATAATATCCGCGTTTGCGTTCATATTATCAATGGACTTCCGGGCGAGACGCGTGAGATGATGACGGAAACCGCGCGGACTTTGGGAAAGCTCCGTCCCGATGGGGTGAAGATACACTCGCTGCACGTTTTGCGCGGAACACGGCTTTGCGGGCTTTACGAGAGCGGCGGTTATGCTCCGCTCACGCGCGGGGAGTATATAGACATCACCGCACGTCAGCTCGAGCTTTTTCCGTCCGAAACAGTGATAGAGCGCGTGACGGGCGACGGCGACAAGTCGCTTTTGGTCGCGCCGCTTTGGAGCGCGGACAAGATAGCGGTGCTGGGCGGACTGGATAAGCGGTTGGCGGAGCTTGACACCTATCAGGGAAAGCTGTTTGGCGTTTGCTGATTTTTTTAATAACAAGTTCACAAATCGGTTAATTTCGCGGTTATTATATCGGGGGTGGTGGAAATGATCGAAGCAGCGCTTGCCGCGCTCGATACCGAGGAGCGCCGAAACGAGCTTGCCGAGTTTTACGCGGAGCACAAAAACGCTCTGTACGCGTTTGCGCTGTCGAGAACGCACAACCGCGAGAAAGCCGAGGACGCGGTTCAGGAAGCGTTTTTGCGGATAGCGAAATATCCGGAAAGATTTTTCGCGCTGCCCGTTCACAAAAGAATGTCCTACACGGTTATTGTTACGGGAAACGTGATACGCGATCTGCTGAGCGGGAACGCCCAATGCGCGGAGCTGTCCGACGATGACTTTAACAACATCGCGGACGGTGCTCTCTCCGTAGAAGACAAAGCGATTGGGAATATCGCCGCAAAGCAGCTTAAAGCGTTCATTATGCGAATGCCCGTGGCGCAAAGAGAGGCTATTATCCTGAAAATCGTCCACGAGATGACTACCGCCGAGATAGCCGCGTCTTTGAATATTTCCGAGCCGACCGCCCGAAAGCGCGTTTCCAACGCTTACAGGACTATTGAGAAATTCTTGAACGGGGGTTGAGCTTATGACGCTGAAAAATGTTCTTGAGGAAATTTGCGCGGAGGAGTATGCTCTGCCCGAAAACGCGCCGCGACATCGGTTCTCACGAAAGCATCGCCGCGCGGTGAATAAGATACTGTATCCCAACGGACTGCCGAAAACGGAACGCAAACTGAAATTAAAGCGCAGAGTGCTTGTTATTACGGCAGTCGTTGTGCTTGCGGTAATCACGGGAGCGGCATACATTATACGATATGGTGGCTTTCGGTTTTCCAAGGGTCGTATTGATGGCTATGATTACTTTGTTATGCTTACGGAAAACGCTGCAACCGCGCCAAAAACTATTGAAAAGATATGCTATGAGTACAACGTTCCCGAAAAATACCAACGTAGAGACAGTCTGTGCCACGTAAGTGAAGATGACGCTTATGAGGTGTATGTTGATAAAAACGTTTTTTTCTTTGTTTGGCAAATAACCAAAAGCACGTTCGTCAACGTCATACAACCCGACCAAGATGAGTGCACGCCCATCGAGGTAAAGGGGTATAACGGACTTTTGGTAGTGACTACCATTGACTATGATAATGGAGATAAGTTTATTGAAAATGGCGTTTTATGGGATTGCGGAGAGTATATACACATGGTAAGCGGAACCGTCTCGATGGAGGAGATTATGTCGATAGTTGACGGAATGACCGAGAATTAAAATCATTGCCAAAAACAAGCAAACTCCCTTGACAAATGGGGAAATATGTGCTAAAATAACATAGTATAACACCGTCCGCGAAATTTTTGCGGACGGTTTTGGTGCGTTCGTTTAGAAATAAGTGAATAAGAGGTTAGTGATAAAGAATGTCTATATTCGATATATTTAAGCAAATAGAAAACAAAGAACCCGCTCCGACGGGCGCGGTGGAGTACATCATAGTCGGTTTGGGCAACCCCGGCACGGAGTACGAGAACACGCGCCACAACATCGGGTTTATGACGATAGATACGCTGTGTGAGAAGTACAAGGTAAACTGCAAAAAGCTGAAGTTCAAGTCGCTGACGTGCGATGTGATGATATCGGGCAAGCGCTGTCAGATAATGAAGCCGTCAACATATATGAACAAAAGCGGCGAGGCGGTAACCGAGGCGATGAGCTTTTACAAGATACCGCCGGAGCGCACTATCATAGTGTTTGACGATATCTCGCTCGAACCGGGAAAAATGCGTATTCGCCGCAAGGGAAGCGACGGCGGTCATAACGGGATAAAGAACATAATCTATTTGTCGGGCGCGGACACGTTCCCGAGGATAAAAATGGGAGTGGGCGCGAAGCCGCACCCCGATTATAATTTGGCGGATTGGGTGCTTGGGCACTTCAAGAAAGAAGACGGCGAGAAGCTGGAGCAGTGCTTCGATAACGCTGTGGCGGCTCTGGAGCTTATCGTGGACGGGAAAATCGATCAGGCGATGAACAAATACAATTCCTAAACAAAACAGGTGAAAAAATGCAATTCTTTAAAAACGCGGCTCTGCAAAACCCCGATTTTGTGAAGCTTGAAAAGTATGTAAACGGAAAGAATAAATTGCCCGCGCTTGTCACGGGCGTTTCGCATATCCACAAGGCGCATTTTACTGCGGCGCTGCTGAACGACGAGCCGACGCTTATAGTCGCGGAAAGCGAGGGCGAAGCTCAGAGACTTTGCCTTGATATAAACGTAATGCTGGGAGAGCAGGCAGCTTTATTGCTGCCCGAAAAGGAGTTTATCCTCGCGGACGCGGAGGCGGCTTCGCGTGAGTACGAGCATAAACGCATTTTCGCTTTGAATGCTCTGTTGTATAGGAACTGTAAAGCGGTCATATGTTCGGCGATCGCGGCGGCCCGTGACAAGCGCGGGCAATNNAGCTGACTATACCGCCCGAAGAACTTGAAAAGCGGATAATAACCGTATCCTCGGAGGACGAGCTTTCGCTTGAGGAGCTGACAGCGCGGCTTATCGCGGCGGGCTATTCCCGCGCGGATATGATAGAGGGCGCAGGTCAGTTTTCGGTACGCGGCGGAATAATTGACGTGTTCCCGCCCAGTGCGTCCGCGCCGTATCGTATTGAGCTTTGGGGCGATACCATAGACAGCCTTTCGGAGTTCGACGCTGAAACTCAGCGAAGAACAAATACTCTTGAAAAAATAGCGATATCGCCCGCGCGTGAAACGCTCTTCGAGAGCGGAGAGGCGCTCTGCGATAAGATAGAAGCACTCGTGAAAAAGCTCCGCGGCAAGAAAGCGGAGGAGGTAAAACAAAATCTCTTGAATGACGTGAACAGACTGCGCGGCGGCGCGGGTGTCCACAATCTTGACAGGTATTTTCCTCTGTGCTATGAGCGCGGGTCGACGGTTTTCGACTATGTAAAGCGAGTTTTCGTCTGCGAGAACAGCTCCGTGCGGGAGAGCTTCCGTGCCGCGTCATTGCAGCACGCCGAGGATATAAAGATACTTGTTGACGAAGCGAAGATATGTAAGGGATTGGAGCGTTATATGCTCTCAAAGGCGGAGCTTTATTCGCTGCTGGAGAACCGAACGCGCGTGTATTTTGATTCGTTTCTGCGCGGCGGCGGAGTGGAGCTTGGTACGATGATAAACGCTCACAGCGCGGTTCAGACCTCTCCGTGGGGCGGCGAGTACAAAATACTTGAAAACGAGATGAAAGGCTATCTCGAGCGGAAAATGTGCTGCTATATTTTTGCGGGAACGGAAAAGGGCGCGAAAAATTTGGCTCACGACCTCGCAGAGGACGGCTTCAACGCGGAGTTTTACACCTCAGCGGAGGATATTATCCCGGGTAAGGTGATAGTCGCGGCGGGAACGCTTTCGGCGGGTATGGAGTATCTTGAAAGCGGCTTGTGCGTGTTTACTCACACGGCGGTACACGAGGCGCGGCGGCGTATTCCCAAAAAGAAAAAGGGCGAGGAGATTCGCTCGCTGGAGGATATCTCGGTCGGCGATCTTGTTGTGCATTATTCGCACGGTATAGGAATATTTGACGGCGTTCACAAGATAGAGAACGGCGGCGTTGCAAAGGATTATATCCGCATAAAATACGCGGGCGCTGACGTTCTGCACGTTCCCGTAACTCAGCTTGACCGTGTGTCACGCTATATCGGAAGCGGCGACGTTTCCACGGTGAAGCTTAACAAACTGAACTCCGACAAGTGGACAAAATCAAAGGCAAAAGCGAAAGCCGCCGCANNAAAATGGCGGCGGAGCTTATAGAGCTTTACGGAAAGCGTATGAAGTCGCAGGGGTTTGCGTTCCCCGAGGATGATACGCTTCAGGAGGACTTCGAGCAACATTTTCCTTATATCGAAACCGACAGTCAATTGCGTTGTATCGATGAGATAAAGGCGGATATGCAGAGAAGCCACCCAATGGAGCGGCTGTTGTGCGGAGACGTCGGCTTTGGCAAGACCGAGGTCGCTTTGCGCGCGGCGTTCAAGTGTATGGAGGCGGGAAAACAGTGCGCGATACTTGCGCCGACGACCGTTCTCGCGTGGCAGCATTTCCAGACCGCGACCACGAGAATGGAGGGCTTTCCGCTGAATATCGCGCTGCTCTCGCGCTATAAGACCGCTTCCGAAAAGAAAGAGATACTCAAAGGTCTTGCCAGCGGCAGAATTGATCTGGTTATCGGAACGCACCGTATAATTCAGAACGATGTGAAGTTTAAGGATCTGGGGCTGGTTATAATTGATGAGGAGCAGCGTTTCGGAGTTGCGCACAAGGACAAGTTCAAGGAGGCGTTCAGCGGAGTGGACATTTTGTCGCTTTCCGCAACGCCGATACCGCGCACTCTCAATATGGCGATGAGCGGCATACGCGATATGAGCGTTCTCGACGAGCCGCCGCAGGACAGACAACCCGTGGCGAGCTATGTTATCGAGCACGATTGGGGAGTTGTCGCGGGAGCTATTCAAAAGGAACTGCGCCGCAGCGGACAGGTCTACTATATCCACAACCGCATTGAAAGCATTTACGGCTGTGCGGACAGACTTCAGGAGCTTGTACCCGAAGCGCGTTTCGGAGTGGCGCACGGCAGAATGTCCGAGGACGAGCTTATGGAGGTGTGGAGGCGGCTGTTGGACGGCGAGCTTGACGTGCTCGTCTGCACAACAATAATCGAAACGGGAGTTGACGTTCCGAACGTTAACACGCTGATAATCGAGGACGCGGATTATATGGGATTGGCACAGCTTCATCAGCTGCGCGGGCGCGTGGGGCGGACAAATAAGCGCGCCTACGCATATTTCACTTTCAAGCCGGGAAAGATCCTTACGGAGATATCGCAGCGGCGGCTTGACGCTATACGCGAGTTCACACAGTTCGGTAGCGGCTTTCGGATAGCCCTGCGCGACTTGGAAATACGCGGTGCGGGCAATATTCTGGGTGCATCTCAAAGCGGGCACCTTGCGAACGTTGGCTACGATATGTATCTTCAGCTGCTTGACGAGGCGGTACGCGAGCAGCGCGGCGAAAAAAATGTCCGCAAGGAGGATTGCCTTGTGGATGTGAAAATAAACGCGTTCATTCCGGAGAAGTATATCTCCAATCAGGCGCAGCGTGTGGATTGCTACCGCAAGATAGCGCGTATAGAAACGGACGAGGACGCGGAGGACATCACCGACGAGCTTATCGACCGCTACGGCGATCCGCCCGAGAGCGTTCTCGGACTTATTGATGTTGCGAGATATCGCAATAAAGCCGTGAAATGCGATATAAGCGAGATCACTCAACAGGGCAGCGAGCTTGTGTTCTATATGGCGAAATTCGATATGGTACGGTTCTCAAACGTGACCCGGGCGGTAGGCAAGCGAATTAGACTTGAAACGGTCGGCAAGCCTCGTATGCTTGTGAATGTTAAGGGCGAGAGTGTGCTTGAGATGATCAAAACCGTTATCGCCGCTATGGGCGACGCGAACACAGCAGAAAACCAAAAATGATTAAACCGGACTTTCGATGCCATACCGTTTTTTTTCGAGTAAAGATCCCCCGCGCTAAGCGCGGGGGATTTTCTCGTATG
>DILZ01000114.1:8964-9422 GCA_002425305.1 Ruminococcaceae bacterium UBA5579 | reverse complement strand
TTGGGGTTGGTATTGACGGATTTAAGCCATCCCCCTAACATCTTACCTATTTCCACGGATTTCTCGCTCCAGATACCGTATTTTTTCAGCGGAAGAAAACCGAGGTCGCGGGAAAGTCTCAGATACGCTCTCAGCTTTTCGTTTTCAACGTCAAGCTCCTGCAGGGTGGTTTTCTTATAATACTTCTTTCGCGCTTCGATGCAGCGTTCAAGCATTATGTCCATACACCTCTTGATGTCAGTTCCGAGCGCGTATTTCTCAGACTTGGGGAACTGCGCGAGAGCTCCGTAACCGTACTTTATCATATCAAAGATTTTCTGCTCGATTTTGAGATCTTCCACGCTGCTCCACTCCCTTTTGATTCAGTATTATATCACATTTTTCGAGATATTTCCGCTTTTTGTTATAAAATAACGAAATACGATATGAAATTTTAAATTTTACTCGACGCGCCTACG
>DILZ01000114.1:8308-8849 GCA_002425305.1 Ruminococcaceae bacterium UBA5579 | reverse complement strand
ACGCCGGCGTTCGCACCATTGTACCAGTCGCCCCCGGCATAGCCCAAAATCTCGTTGCTCTTATTCGTGTACAAGTAGTCTCCGTTGTCGGCTGTGATCGTGCTGGGCTTGATAAGACCGAGAGCCTGAAGTATCTCCTGCGCCTTCGTTCCAAGCCCTGACGCGGTCGCGCTATACCACTTGTTACTGTTGGAATAGTTTGCCGCTGTGCCTGTTCCCCAGCCTGTGGACGTACATTTGATACTGCCGGAGGTTGTGCCGCTCCCGTTCGGAGTCATAAGAGCGCCGGTGCTCCCGTTTATGCAGCGCCAATAAGACGAGTTTGAGGAGCTGTCAACGATCGCCGCGTCGTTCCCGAAGGTCACGCCATCTTTGGAAATGACCTGCAATTCGCCCTTATAGAGACGAATTCCTGTCTGCCACTCCCATACGTTGCCGCACATATCCCAAATGCCGTCCGCGCTGTTGTTGTGCGCCCACGACACGGGGCCGGAGCCCGTAAGACAACGTCCGGAGCAAAAATGTACGTCCACAGGCTGGG
>DILZ01000114.1:7882-8287 GCA_002425305.1 Ruminococcaceae bacterium UBA5579 | reverse complement strand
GATAGCCGTTCTTTGCGCACCACAGGGCAATAGCCATCCACTCAAGGCGCGTCGTCATATGCCAGCCTGCGCCCTTGTCCGTGCAGAGCTTTGATGCGTTATCGAAGTTGATGTTTGCCTTCGGAATGCCATTCTTAACGGAATAGGCGCGGCTGTTGGATTCGCTTGCCTCGTACTTGCCGAAATAAAGCGCGTTGACCTCCTTGCCGTCGACGATAAACGCGGGGAATACCTCGGTCGAGTTTCCGATACCGAGATCTTTCCACGTGAACTTGGGGATACGAACCATATCCGAATTGACGCCCTTGTCATCGGCAATCTGCCGCGCAGAGAACGTCATACAGCCGCTCGCGGTGACGTTTATTTCGAGGCTTCCGCCCAGATAGTTCCCGGCGGCCGCGACCG
>DILZ01000114.1:6860-7807 GCA_002425305.1 Ruminococcaceae bacterium UBA5579 | reverse complement strand
CCGTTACCGTACCGCTTCCGTTGTAGGTCAGGGTGACGGTTTCGGAGGAGTTATTGCTGTTCAGCGTTACTGTGGTCTTATTCGCAGAGAGATTACAAGACGCTTTGGAAATAGACCACGTGACGGTTCTCTCAGAATACGGATCGTTCTCGTCTTCCCAAGCAAAGCCAAAGCGCGGCTCGAACTNNCTTTACGGTGTAGCTGCCGACGTTGGTGGCTTTGAACGTTCCCGTCATTTTCAACTGCTCGGCAGAGTATCCGTTGAAAGAAACGGTCTGCTCGGAGCCGTTATAAGAGTATGTGCCTGCGACCGTAGGGACGGGGAGCTGCACCAACCCGGTGCCTGAACCCGACCCGCCGCCCGCGATATATATGTTAGTCTTCCCGATCATTACGACGCCGCTCCCTTCTTAATGAAATAAACGCCGCTCGTCGCCGCAGAAGGCGCGTTTTTCGCAAATAGATGAATCTTTCCCGCAGACGTTTCGGTCACGGGAGCAACGCCGGCTTCCGCGCAGACGTCGATGCTCTCCAGCCCGAAGGAAACGTCCGCGCTGTCGCTGCTGGTAACGCTCGATACGTTTATCGTTGCAGTGTATGCGTATTCGCCGCGAGCCGTCCCAAGCGCCGTCCAAGCGGAAGCTGCGAGGTTAAACGCCGTCGGCGCGGCTGACGACGTCACNNGCGCTCGCCGCTGCCTGCGCTGCGCTTGCCGACTGCGCGGCATTCTGCGCGGCCGTCTGCGCGTTTGATGCGTTCGTCGAGATCTGCTGAATTTCGGTGGTGTTCAGCACGGCGTTTTTCGCGCCGTCGGTAATGCCGGAGACCAGATTGCTCACCTTGACCTTTTTCATCTGCCCTTCATCCGCGCTGTCCATCACAGGAATATAGTCGTTTTCGCCTACGGAATTAAGCGTTTCCGCCGAGTCCTCGATATACTCAAGTTT
>DILZ01000114.1:6424-6818 GCA_002425305.1 Ruminococcaceae bacterium UBA5579 | reverse complement strand
TTAAGCTCAAGATATTTACCCCCTTTCATTATTATGCGGCGAGGCGAGCGCCCCGCCGCAAGAAAGAATTACTCGCCTTCGTCGATTTCCTCGGTCTCAAGCTCCACGATGAGCGTGCCGTCCTCGAGGTCGGCAGGAACGGAAGAGCCGACGTATACGCCGTGCAGACCGTCGAGTCTCACCTTGTCCTCTTTGGACATCAGACCGTTCGCGGAAGATGTAGCGACAGCGGTGGAAGCCTTCGCGTCCCACTCCTGAACTCTCGCAGCAGTAATGTTGAGCGCGTTGAGACCTTCGAGCGCGGTTTTGAATGCGTCGGTAAAGTCGTTCTTGGAAAGACCGTAGCCCTCTGCCTTGTCAACCTTGCCGGTGACCGCCTGTCTGAGCAGCTCGT
>DILZ01000114.1:0-6373 GCA_002425305.1 Ruminococcaceae bacterium UBA5579 | reverse complement strand
GAGCGTCAGCCACGATCTTGCCGATCTCGGTCGCGATGGCCGAGCTCATACCCTCAGAGGTGGGCAGAGCGTTGAGGTTGGTCAGAATAGCGGCGAGAGCCGCAGAAAGCGTCATATTGCTGCCGTTGTAGCTGACGGCAACGTTATCACCGTCAGAAGAAGCGATGAGGTCGCGGATAACACCGTCAACCTTTACTTTTCTCAGAAAATACTTAGTCGAAGTAGCCATAGTTATTTATCCTCCTCTAAAATCATATCTCCGTTAAGCGCGACCGAAGCCGACCGCCTAACATTGTCTGCGTCATAAAGTTCTTCATTAAGAACCACCGTGACGTCGGCAGTTCCCGTGTATGCACTCACTCTGAGTGAGGCTTGGTCGCCGTTTATCCCGCTCCCCCCGCCCGTTTCGCCGCCCAAGCCATAGTCCGGCTTTGTCGGATCGCGCTCGGTTATTTCGCCGACAAGATTCACCGTAATTGCGTCTGCGAGAGCCGCTTTCACAGCGTCAAGCTCCGCCTGCGTTACATAAACGTGCGGACTTACGACGACCGAGATGTTGTTCGTTCTCGAAACGGCTATTAAGGAATAGAGCTCAATCCCCCATTCAAAGCCGTTATATGCGGGAACTTCTTCGCCGATCTCATCCTGCATTATTCCGAGCAGGACTTCCTCGTCGTGGTCGGTTCTGGCGAAAAGCCCGACCTGCCGCATCCGAGTAGTTTCAAGCACTCCGTCGTTGCGGATCTGAATCCTAACCTCTGTCGCGTTTTCGCTCGGAACGCGCTCACTTCCCGCGATAAGCGCGGGCGCGGAGATGGGCGAAAATACCGAGGTCTGAAGATGCAGATTTTCTTCTCTCACGGTTTTATCTCCGAGAACGACGCGAGTAAAGGTGAGTTTTGCGCCGTTCAGCATTCCGGCGAGCAGTTTAGCGCCCGCGTCGGTCATAGTCAGTTTTTCCCAACTCATACCTTACAGCTTTACCTCCATTCTTATTTTTTTAACAAAACACGAGGACTGCGCGCCCACCGTGTAATTGCCTGAAATAACGCTCGGAGCATCGTCGGCGTCACAATCAAGCCGCGAGAATATGCGCTTGACTAAGCCGCTCGGCTCCGTTCCTACGAAAAGCTCTCCTCTTGCCGGCTCCGCCGGGGGAGAAATATATTCAAGACGCGAAAACAGCCGCTTGAACATTGCGCCGCCTATGGTGCTTGCGAATATTCCGCCTCTTGAGGTAAAAATCGAATCGTCATAATAATCGAGCTTGCTTCTGAGCCGCTTGGAAAGCGCCGCGAGCTTCAACCCGATGAACGCCTCAAACTCTCCGTCCGGGATCAGAACAAAGTGTATATTGTCCATAACCGAGCGCAGGTTTTTCGCGTATTGTACCTTCAGATACAGAGTGTTGAGCCCGGAACCCGAAGAACCATAGACCTTGATTTGAAAGTGAAAAGGCTCGCCGCCGTACTGAAACCACTCCTGCACCTCTGCAGATTTATACATACTGTGCAGCGCCGTTTCTACGGCATATTTCGTTCCTTTGTACTTGTGAACAAGCATACACTCTTTGACGGCGAGCCGTTTGTTCCAGACGGGAGNNGGGAGCCTCCGGCTCGTACCAATCAATTTTCAAGTCATAGGCGAGTATGTCAAGAACTTCTTCGGGGAGCTCGTCTATTCTCGGAAAAACAGAGGCATTGTCCGTCTGAGCGACCGCTCGGACAAGCTCCTCCGCGATAGCCTCCGCGAGTTTTTCCTTGTTGTCGTCGCGAGAAAGCGAATACGGGAACGCCGCGACAAGAGCCTCTTTTTGGGTAAGATACTTACTCATCCTCATAGCCTCCGTTCGTCACGGAATTGTCAGCACACTTCGCTATCTGCGGAACAAGCCTGTCGGAGCCGTCGCGCAGCGAGGTAAAAGTAGGTGCTCTGACCTCTATTCTTTTCGCGCCCGAATCCTTCAACAGCCACCAAAGCCGCGAGGGGTTTATATCGCGCCCGATTTTCGCGCTCTGCCACCGAATGTATTCTTCGACGGCCGCGTCAACAGCCGCTCGAATTTCCGAAATGGACTTGTTTGAGGCGCGATCGACGTAAAACGTAAGGTCGACCTCATATTCAACTATCTCGGGGTCTAAAACCTCGACATAATCTGTAAGAGGACGAACCTTTTCATCGCTGCAGGCCTCGAGGATAGCGTGCTTTGTGCCGTCATCGGCAGGAGTGCCGTCCTCCATAATTGCAAAAATATTTACAACGCCCGGTCGACCTGCGGGGTTGATGGCGCAGACGTCGCCGATTTCCGAGGATACCGCTTTGGCGTGATATTCATACGCGCCCTTCGGTCCGGCTGTGCTGTACGCCTCAAGGCTCGCTCGCATAAGATCGTAATACTCCGCGTCTGTGGCCTTTTCTCTGCCGCTGTGAGATGTTTCGATGTTTCCGCACGCCGCATAGAAAAGGACGCTGTCCACGTCGACGAGCGTGTTTATTTGTCCGGCAGCGTAGCCGTTGCCTATCGTCCCAGCAGTATCGCATATAGCTTTGACCTCTGCGAAAACCGCTCCGATCTCAACGACCGCGTCCTCGATTGTCAGCCACATCAGCGTTCCGCTTGAATCGGTTGCTCGCGTTCCTTTCGGAATCGTTATCGCCGTTTCCTGCGGCGCTGAAATCTCAAACCGCATCAGGCATTCCGCCGGAGCAGCCGCAGGACGGCTCACATTGAATATCATCTCGCCAAGCGCGTCGAGGTTTTCTCCGACCGCTCGCGAAGGAATGTTCTGATTTGCGGCGTAGTTTATCAAGTGACGCATCTGAACGATTATTCCCGCTATCCATTGGATAAACAGCTTGTCGGGATCAGCGGGAAGGAGCGTGCGCTGTGTAATCTCCTCATAGCGCTGCGTTAAGTCTGCCACAATGTCCGCGCTGTCGGTCGAAACGAATTTATATTCTGTTCCGCTACTCATCGGCTATGCTCACCTCCACAGTTATAGACATTTGCCCACTTGCGTCCTTTTCAAAATACAAATTTTCAAGAACCGCTCGCGGCTCGAACTCCTCCAACGCCTCCGATATTTCCGACCACGCCATAGTTTCCGCGACGTCTATCGGCTTGTCTACAAACGCCATCGGAATGCCGAAATCACGATACATCGGAGCTGTACCGCACTTTGTATTGAGCAAGAGCGCGATGTTCTGCAGAATGGAGTACACCTTCTTGTTCTGCCGCAGCTCCAGCGTATAATCATCGGCGGAATTAACCTTGTATGTCATTATCCCGCCTCCTATTTGTTGTATTCTTTGAGGGAAATAGACACGTCGGCGGAAGTGATATTGCCGCGCTTGTCATAAGTCTTGGGAGTGATCGTGTGCTTGGTTATCACCCACCGATAGTTCCCGAGGGTTTTCTTTCCCAAGACAAATTTCAGCGTTTTCCCCGTGCGCTCATATTCCTTGAGCTTTTCGAGTTCTTCCTCGACGTCCACGCCGAGGAATTCCGACAAAAGGATATTAAAGGAGATCGTCGAGGCGTCGTTCCCGGTGAACTCGATTATTTCATTACCGCAATGCCGCTTATGGCTTGAATATGACGCCGAATGGTTGATTTTCAAGTTGTTAAGCGTCTCGACCTTGTTTATCGAGGTTGAAAAAACAATATCGCCTAAACATCCGACCTGCATTTACAAGCCCCCTATCACAAACCCGTCGCTGTTGAAATCGTCGTTATAGAGGCAAAGCACAGGCTGGCCGATGAACGGCAACCAAGCGTGAACTTTTACCTTGACTTCGTGCTGCATAGGATCAAGTTTTCCTTCGATTTCATCGGGAGATTTTTTTGTGTATTCCTCGCCAATGCCGAGTTTTCGATCGGCAGACGCATATTTCTCGTTAACCTCCCACTCGGAGCCGCCTGTTTTTATATCAAGAGTTATAAGGGGCGGAGCGGACACCACCTTCAGCCAGCCCGAAACAATCCCGACGTCCGGGAAATTGACGCGCACAAGCCGATTTTTTGCGTCAACGGCGCTTACATTTCCTATGCGATACATCGTCATTTCCCTCCGTAATAATTCTTATTTACGCGAGCTTGAACAGCGTTGTAGTCGTATCCCGCCGCCGTGAGCTTGTCTATTCGTTCCTTGCCGTTGCCCCACTTACCGAGGATTGCGACCTCATAAGCGAGCCTGTCAAGTTCCTCGTCGCTGAGTGATGAGCCGCTCGAGTCAGACGAGCCGCTCACTTTTATGTTGTCCGCGAGGCACTTTCGCAGCGTTATCTGAGTGGTGTAGCCGCTCGACGATATGCTGTGCTTTGCTTGCTTTATGATATATTTCCCGTCGCCGAAACCGAAGTCGGCGAGCTCCACCGTGTTTCCTGCCGCGAGTTTTGTATCTCCCGGCAGAGTAAACGATGCGGAATACTCAAATTTATTGTAAAGGCGGAGCAACTTATGAGCGAGCTCCTGCGCCTCTGCCTTGCTCGAAACTCTTTGATTGACCTGAAGGCACTGCTGCTTTTCGCTCTTTTCGTCATAATTCTCGGCGTATTCCGTTGCCGAAATGACCGAGCCGCTCGACGTCGTGCAGTAGACGCGGCAGGATGTATAACAATTGTTCGTTCCGGTCGAAAGGCGATATTTGGTATAGCCGCCTTCCTCGCCGTATTTTATTGTTTTCACGGGCGTTTTCGCCTCGTACTGCGCTTGGTCGAACACCACGATGATGTTGTTGGTGGCCTTGAGAGAGCAGCCCGCATCGTGACATAATTTCTGCAAAAACGATATATCCGACATCTGATATTGCTCGACGCGGGTATATTTCGGATTGTTCGCGCTTTCAAAAAGCACGCCCATCCCGTTTTTGCTTGCTATCTCGCTTGCGACGCTCGAAAGCGTGATGTTCTCCCAAGACTTGGACTTTTTTGTCTGCCTTATTGTGCTGTTGTAGGGCAGCGAGGTAGCTTTTATCGTGACTGTTGCCGGCGGCCCTTGCGCGTCTATGCTGTCAAGCTCGAACTGCCCACAATCGAGAACAGAGTCTTTCCCGTCGCCGTTGGCGTTGCATAGGGTAATAACTGCGGATATTTTCAGACCCTTGCTGCCTTCGGCGCTGCCGCCGTTGCCGCCGGATTTATCGTCCGAGCCGACTTTCTGCACCGCGCTCTCCGCGAACCAGCCGAGAGCGTCAACGCATATTGGATAGGGAACTCCGGGCTTGAGGTTGAGGTATGTGATTTTACCTTTATGATCCTTGACCGTCCAGCCTTGATGCGAACTCCCGTAAGAATCGCCCCACGGCGCGCCGTTTACAATAACCTCGTCGCCTTTTTTCCAATCGCCTGAACCGCTCGATGATGCCGCATAAGCGGTCGAGCTTGTTGTAGACCTTGTTGTCGGACTTGTTGTAGACGATGAATTTCCGCCCGTTCCAACAAGCTTCAGATTGTCTTTTTTGATGTATCCCGATTTCCCGGAATAGGTGATTTTCGCCCAACTGCCGGAAAATGAGCTGACCTCGACCACCGTGCCATACGGCAGCTTACCCAGCACCTTGTATTTTTCTCCGGCGCCGCTTCGGACGTTTACACCCGTGGACGCGGTGACCTTGTATCTCTTGGCGCTTGAGGAAGTGCTTGCGGAAGACGAGGAGGACGTCGTTGTCGTTTTTTTCTCGTCAACGGGCGCGGAGCTTATGATGTCTCCGCCCTGCGCCGCGTTTCCGATAATGCTGTCCAGCCATTTCCGAAGCCATTTTCCGTCGCGGTCATACACTTTTATCTGCAGGTCGTCGGCTTCATCTTCCTCATTGTCCGTGTAGGTGAATGACAACCAGCCTTTATTGACATAAAGGGTAATATCCACGCCGCCGAACACTATCTGTGTTTCGGAACGGCGCGCAAGTTCCTTGTCGCTCATTTTATCACCCGCTCGCTCTCTTCCACGGCGGCAGATCTNNCGCCGTTATCCTTTCCTCAACATCGGGAACATTAAGCACGATCCCCGCCGAAAAAATATAGACAAAGCGGTGCTCGGGGTTCGCGTTTATCAGAACATCGGTGTATTTTTCGTCGCCGTAGACCTTATGCGAGATGCTGTCCCACATATCTCCCTGAACCGTCTTATACTCACGCATAAACACTCCTTCGTTTGTCTATTCCCGCTTCATCGAGCGCGTCTATAACCATTTCCTTGACTCTTTCAGCGGCCGAGAGTATGATGTTTTCGGTGTCCGATGATACATTCCCGGAAATTACAAACTGCGGTGAAATTGTAATCTGCGCTTTCGAGCCGCCGGCAAGCATCGCCTTTATGGTTTCCGCGTCGATAACCCGCTCGCCGCCGCGCATCATCATAAGCTCGGGGCCG
>DILZ01000031.1:9618-10048 GCA_002425305.1 Ruminococcaceae bacterium UBA5579 | reverse complement strand
TGTCAGGACATTCAAAATGGAGTACGATCAAACGTAAAAAGGGAGAAAAGGACGGCGCGAGAGCAAAGGTGTTCACGAAGATAAGCCGTGAGATACTCGTGTGCATCAAGGAAACGGGAAGCGCAGACCCCGCGAATAATTCGAAGCTGGCAACGCTCGTTCAAAAGGCAAAGTCGAACAATATCCCGAACGATAATATCGACCGTCTGCTGAAAAAAGCGGCGGGCGGTTCGGAGAAGAACGATTACGAAAACTGCGTTTACGAGGGCTACGGTCCGGGCGGAGTGGCAGTCATCGTAGACTGCCTTACGGATAATCGAAACCGCACGGCGGGCGAGATACGCCATTATTTTGATAAGTTCGGCGGAAATCTTGGAACGGCGGGCTGTGTAAGCTTTATGTTTACTCTTAAAGGTGTTGTCGTGCTTAA
>DILZ01000031.1:2413-9609 GCA_002425305.1 Ruminococcaceae bacterium UBA5579 | reverse complement strand
AGGCGATGGAGGATATCTTAGACAGCGGCGCGGAGGACTTTTCGTTTGAAGACGGAGTTGTGGAGATAACGACCGACCCGAACGAGGTGCAGAACGTGGCGGCGGAGCTTGCAAAGCGCGGTTACGAGGTCCTTTCCGCAGAGGCGGCTCAGGTGCCGAGTACTTATACGACGCTCACCGATGAGGATCAGCTCAAGAAAATGGGGTTAATGCTCGAGGCGATGGAGGACAACGACGACGTTCAGAATGTTTGGCACAATTGGGACGCTCCCGATAACGAAGACGAGGAATATCTAAGATATCCTCCATCGCCTNNTTTTACAGACGTTATCCCGAAACGATAAGCCGCTCTGCGGGTCTGCCTCCCGCGAACAGTTTTTTGTATATGCGGGTGCATTTTTTGTATCGGGCAAATGTTTTAGCGGTCGCCTCCTCATTGCCGTATACCTTCCACATTCCCGAAAGACGGCACTTTTCCTTATTGATGAAACCTATCACATCACCGGGCGGATAGCCCAAAAACAGCCCTATCTCGTGGGGAAATCCCGGTTCGTTTTTAAGGCGGTTTACAAGATGGACTATGCAGCGCTCGGGGCAGGCGCAGTCATAGCCGCGCTCGCTTAAAATGCGCCGGGCATCGGGTGCTTGCAGGTCGCTGCGCAATTGCGATATGCGGTAAACATACACCAGCGTCCGCTCCTTTGCCGCCCCAAGCGGAAGCGCGCGCAGACCTTTTTGGCGCAGGATCGCGTTCCAGCTGCGAAGGCTCTCAATGCCATTGCGTTTGTTCGCGAAATCCGCCGCGAAAAGGCTGCCTGTTTTTATCCCCGCCAGGGTTGGCGAGCAGTTTTGAATTATGATCTCCTCGCTCATTGTTCCTCCATTCCGTGACACGATAGCCAACATCGGCTTTGAGTTAGTTTACACTAACTATATTGTATCACGTTTTTATTCTATTGTCAAGAAGTTTGTGAAAAAATCTCAAACTCCGCGACGATATTATTATGCGGTTATTTTTAGGAATTATTTGATCTCGGATAATTTTTCGGAGATGCCTTTGCGGTTTTACGGAAATTTGCGAAAACATCTTGAAAACAGAGTTTTCGTGTGCTATAATAAGCTATGCGCGGCAGACCTGCGGCGCTTGATGAACTTTCAAAAACGGAGGAGCTTATGAGGCAATGGAAGCGATTCGATGAGCTGCCGCAGCGATTTCTGCGTGCGTATGAACGGAATATCGCGGAACCGCCGGATTTTTCCGAAAACCGTCTGCCTAACGGCGCGCTGGTATTTCAAAGCGGCGGGGCGTTTACAAGGCTGCGGTTCGGACACGTTAATATGAGCAATGTCTGCTGCGGGATAATGGCTGCGTATAACGCTATGCTTCTGGCGGGACTATCGGAGCAAGGCGTGGATTTCCTTAAACTTGCGGCGGAGTTTGAGTACGGCGCGGTTGTTCCCGCGATACCGTCCGGAATGTTCGGAAACAACCCGTGGCGGATAAACCGCTGCCTTTCGGCTTACGGATTTTGCTCCGAGAGATATGGCAGTCTTGCGATGTTTGAAAACGCGCTGACTGCGGGAAAAGTCGGCGTTTTGAGCTACAAGTTCGGCAAGTTTGACCCGAGGATGCACATATTTGCCGTACAGCGCGCAGAGAACAGCATCGTTGCGTATAATCACTATTCAAATCAGCGTGAGCCGGAGATCGGCTCGTCGGTGGCAGAAGTATTGAAACCAAAAAACGTGTTCCTTATTGGCGACGTTCTGGAATGTTCGAAGTAGCTCCGTACAACAAATCACACGAAAGCCCCGCTACCCGTCAAAATATTCAAATACCCTTGCAATTTACCGAGAATTATGTTATAATATATACAGTATATCATTTTTGAAAGGATATTTTTTATGGCATTAACAAAGGAACAGTGGACCGAACAGCTTGCTGTTCTCACAGACCGGCAGGAGCAGCTGCTTGCGCGTCCCAACTCTAAAAAAGAGAATTTTTATAACGGTATTTATGACCATTATGAAAACCCTGTTCTCACGGCAGCTCACGCGCCTTTGATCTGGAGATACGATCTTTGCTATGATGATAACCCCAACCTTCAGGAGCGTTTGGGAGTTAATGCCGTTATGAACAGCGGCGCCATCTACTTTGACGGAAAGTATTGTCTTATAGCGCGCGTTGAAGGCTCGAACAGAAAGAGTTTCTTCGCTTTGGCGGAGAGCGACAAGCCTACCGAGGGCTTTAGGTTTCGCAATTATCCGTTCCTGCTCCCCGATATTTGCCCCGAAGAAACCGACGTTTACGATATGCGCATTACTCAGCACGAGGATGGCTGGATCTACGGTGTGTTCTGCAGCGAAAGCAAGGACGCTTCCTCAAGCGACCCTACCGCTGCGATATTGGCGGCGGGGATAATCCGCACCAAGGACCTGGTAAATTGGGAGCGTCTGCCTAATCTTGTGTCCAGAGCCACACAACAGAGAAACTGCTGTCTTCATCCGGAGTTCGTCGACGGAAAATACGCGTTCTATACTCGTCCGCAGGATAGCTTTCTTCAAACGGACAACAGCGGCAGTATATGTTTTGCGCTTTGTGAGGATATTACCCGTCCCGTTCTTTGCACCGAGGAGAGGGTCGTTTCTCCAAGGATCTACCACACGGTCACCGAAATAAAGAACGGCGAGGGCGCGGTGCCCATAAAAACGCCAATGGGCTGGATACACATCGCTCACGGTGTGATGAATACGGCGGCAGGTTTGCGCCACGTTATCTACGTTTTCGCCACCGATCTTAACGACCCCGCGAAGCTTATCGCGTCGCCCGGCAGCTTGTTTATCGTTCCGTACGGCAAAGAGCGCGTCGGAGGCAATTCCAACATTTGTTTCACTAACGGGTGCATTGTCAAGGACGAAAATGTATATATCTATTACTCGTCCTCCGATACGGGAGTACACGTTGCCTCAACTACTATTGAAAAGCTTATGGACTATACCTTCAACACGCCCGAGGATCCGCAGCGCTCCGTTGATTGTGTATTGCAACGCTACAAGCTGATCAAAAAAAATATTGAAAATGGAGCAAGTTCTAACAATGGAGTTCTTTGATCTCTACACAGCGAGCAGAAAGCCGCTGGGCAGAAAAATAATGCGCGGCGTCCCTATCCCGAGGGGCGAATATCACATCGTCGTGCAGGTGATGACTGTAAATCATAAGGGTGAGATACTGCTCACACAGCGAGTTCCCGAAAAGACAAGCGGAGGCAAATGGGAATGCTCCGGAGGGTGCGCCGTGGCGGGAGAATCGGGCAAGGAAGCCGCCATACGCGAGCTGTATGAGGAAACCGGAATAATAGCCGACGAGAGCGAGCTTTCGCTTGAATGGGAGCTTACGACCGACGGAATGCTGCGTGATTTCTATGTCCTTATAAAGGACGTTCCGCTTTCGGAGCTTCGGCTTCAGGATATTGAGGTATGTGCGGCAAAATGGGTGAGCTTTGAAAGATTATGCGAAATGTCGAAAAACGGACAGACGACACGCACGGTCACAAGGTGGCTGGAAAATCGAGGCTCGGAGCTGCTTTATCTGATAGGTAAAGCCAAGAAAAACGCGCGCGCTTTGGCAGAGCGTCATTGTTCGGACAGCGCGTGGGACGGAGGCAATTTTGGATAACAGATCGTCTGTTGCCGCTATAAAGTCTATGGCGAAAAGCGGCGAATGCGGCGGCAACACCGTGGAAGAAATATTTGCGCGCGTATACCAGGCGGTGGAAAAAACGCTTGGTATTTCACCGTTTGACGAACAACTCGCCGCAGCGCTGGCGTTAAGCGGCGGACGTATGGTGCAGATGCAGACGGGCGAGGGCAAGACCTTGTGCGCCGTGTTCGCGGCGTGCGTCAAGGCTGTCGGCGGCGGACTTACGCATATTCTGACGTTCAACGATTATCTGGCGCGGCGCGACTATGAATGGATGAAGCCCGTTTATGACGAGATGGGCGTTTCCGTCGGCTGTATCACCGAAAGCACTCCGAAAAGCGAGCGCGGTGAGCTTTACAAGCGGCAGGTGCTTTACTCCACAGCAAAGGAAGCGGGCTTCGACTATCTGCGCAGCTTTGTTTTGTTCGACGAAAAGCCCTATTTTCCCGAGGAGCTGAATTTCGCCATCGTCGACGAGGCGGACAGTATCCTTATCGATGAAGCGCGTATCCCGCTTGTTATAGCGGGCGATGTTGCCGTGCACGAAAGCGGCGGTATGGAAGAGGTCTATAAAAAAGCGGCTGCTCTTGACGAGGGCTGCTTTGATGTTGACGAGAACTCCCGCAACGCGTACCTCACCGACGACGGCGCGGACAAGGCGGAGGAGATATTCGGCTGTGATATGTACGCCGTCGGAAACGAGGGTTTGCTTGCTAAGATCTGCGCGTGTATCAAGGCGCGGGAGATACTCAAAGAGGACAAGGACTACATCGTCAAGGACGGAAATATTGTACTGATAGATGAATTCACGGGCAGAGCCGCGCCGGGACGCGTTTTCCCGGGAGAGCTACAAAGCGCGGTGGAAGCCAAGCACGGCTTGAAGATATCCTCGCGCGGTCGGATAATGGGGAATATCGCGCTGCAATACTACGCGCGGCTGTATCCAAAGCTCTCGGGAATGACGGGCACGGCGGAGCAGTCGCGGGAGGAGTTTGAAAAAATATACGGATTACTTACCGAGGTGATACCCACAAGGCTTCCTTTGGCGCGTATCGACAAACCGCTTGAGCTTTATTTCGACCAAGCCGAAAAGCGCAAAGCCATACTCGCGGCGATAAAAGAGGCGGCGGATATTGAGCGTCCCGTGCTGGTCGGCAGCGAGAGCATTGAGGAAAGCGAGAGCATAGCGGGTGATCTTGCGGGAATGGGAATAAAATGCAGCGTGCTGAACGCCAAAAACAACGCCGAGGAGGCGGAGATAATCGCGAGGGCGGGCGAACGCGGCGCGGTGACTATCTCGACGAATATGGCGGGGCGCGGCGTGGATATCAAGCTCGGCGGCGCGGACTGTCACGACAAGGATTTCGTGGTGAGCGTCGGAGGCTTGCTTGTGCTTTCCACCTCGCCGCGCGAAAGCTCGCGTATCACTATGCAGCTTCGCGGACGCGCGGGCAGACAGGGCGACGTCGGCGAGAGCCGCGCGTTCGCGGCACTGGACGACCCCATTATGCTGAACAACGATCTAAAGGGTCTTTCGGGGCGGCACTATCCCTCATCGAAAACCGAGGGTGCGCTTGACGACAAGGTGCTTATGCGCGAGGCGGAGCGCGTTCAGCGTATTGCGGAAAACAACGCCTTTGACGAGCGCGTTCAGCTTATGAAGTATACGATGATCGGTGAAAAACACCGTGAAATGACGTTTAAGCGGCGAAACTCGCTGCTTGACGGTTCGTACAGCAGCGAGTTCTGGCAAAAGACGGAGCTGTACGATAAGGCGCTTGAAAGATTCCCGGAGGAGGAGCTGCAAAATCTGCAAAACCGCGTTCTGGCGGCACTTTTGAATGAGTTCTGGTGCGATTATCTCGACTACACCACCTATCTTCGCGAGGGGATACATCTTACGCAGATAGCGGGGCACAATCCCGCTGAGGAGTACAATATCGCGTGCGAGGAATACTACGAGGCTGCGGCGGATTCCATTCCCGAAAGAATGGAGGAGAAGCTGGCGGACGTGCTTGAATGTGAGCGGCTTTCCGATTACAAGATCGACAAGCCCACGCGGACTTACACTTATTTGCTGAACGATATCGGCGAAGAGTTCAAGAAAAAGCCCTTGCTTATGGGCGTGTTCTCCGACAGCTATGAAAGCGCCGCTGCCGAGCTTGACACGGAAAACTCCGCAAAAAGCGTCGAAGCCGCCGAAAAGACCGAGAAAAAGGGCCTCTTCGGAAAGCTGTTCGGGAGGAAAAAATGAGCGGTACGATATGCGCCATAGCCACNNCCCGCCGCTGTCGGCGGACTGTCCGTCGTGCGTATCTCGGGAGAGCGGGCGTTTGAAGTTGCGGAGAAGGTCTTTAAGCCCGTTTCGGGGAAGCCCGTTTCCGAGATGAAGGGCTACACCGCCGCTTACGGCAGGATATACGACGGCACGGAACGGCTTGACGACGGGGTACTGCTCGTGTTCAGAGCGCCGCGCTCATACACCGGCGAGGACGTTTGCGAGATTTCCTGTCACGGCGGTATCTATGTCACGCGCCGCGTTATGACTGCTTGTCTTAAAGCGGGCGCAGACGCCGCAGGCGCGGGCGAGTTCACCAAAAGAGCGCTGCTTAACGGCAAAATGTCGCTGACTCAGGCTGAGGCGGTCGCCGACCTTATTTCGACGCGGGGAGAGCAGATGCTCGCCTGCTCGAACAGTCAGCGCGAGGGCGCTTTATTTCGCCGCGCGGAGGCGATATCCGGAATGATAATGGACGTTTCCGCGCAAATATCCGCTTGGATTGATTATCCCGAGGACGACACGCCCGTTGTCACCGAGGAGTGGCTTTTGAAGCGGCTCGAAGATGTCAAGTCGGAGCTGGACGCTCTTCTTTCGGGCTACGACACGGGGCGTATGATACGCGAAGGTATCTCCTGCGCGATTGTCGGCAAGCCGAACGTCGGAAAGTCCACGATTATGAACGCGCTTTCGGGAACGAATCGCAGCATTGTAAGCGATATCGCGGGTACGACGCGGGATATCGTTGAGGAAACGGTGAATTTAAACGGCGCTGTGCTGCTGCTCTCCGACTGCGCGGGTATTCGCGAAACGGAGGACGAGGTCGAGAGGATCGGCGTTGAGATAATGCTGAAAAAGCTGGAGAACGCGGACATCGTTCTGGCGGTGTTCGACGGTTCGCGGGGGATTGCGGACGAGGACAGGCGGCTGTTCGGGCGGCTAGAGGGCAAGACCGTTATCCCGATAGTCAACAAAAGCGATCTCGAAACGGCGCTTGACGTTTCCGAGGTGGAGAACAGGCTCGGAAAGCCGCTTATCGTTTCCGCGAAAGACGCGGTTTTTCCGGAACGTCTGGGGCGCGAGATAACGGCGCGGCTGGAGCTTGACAAGCTGGACGCGTCTGCGGGATTCCTCGCGAACGAACGGCAGAGGGCGTGCGTCATCAGAGCGGCGAACGCCGTTGAGGACGCGCTCACGGCGGCAGACGCGGGAGTTACC
>DILZ01000031.1:0-2379 GCA_002425305.1 Ruminococcaceae bacterium UBA5579 | reverse complement strand
TCGTCCTCGGAGGTCACCGCGATGAAGTTATAAATGAGGTCTTTAAACGGTTTTGCGTTGGAAAATAAACGGGAGTTGGTTTTATGAACATACTTGTTATCGGCTGCGGAAAGGTCGGTGCGGCGGTGGCGAATACGCTTGACGCGCGAGGTCACGATGTTTCGGTTATCGACAAGAACGATGAGAGCTTTGATCTGCTTTCGCCGGATTTCGGCGGTTTTACGACTACGGGCATTGCTATCGATAATGATATTCTGAAACGAGCGGGCATTATGACCTGCGACGCATTGTTCGCGGTGACCTCCGAGGACGATATGAATATTATGGTATCGCAGCTTGCGCGGACAATGTTCCATATTCCCAAGATATTCGCGCTGATAACGGATATAAAAAAGGGCGATGTGTTTGAGGATCTGGGCGTAAGCGTCATCTGCCCGACAAAGCTCACCGTTACGGCGGCGTGTGCCGCTATTGACGAGTTGGATTCCGGGATCGAGGTCAATTTCGGGAATTACACCGTGCATTTTTTCACGATGGACGTTCCCGATGAGTTTATCTCAAGCACGCCGAACGACATCGAATATGAAGAAGATGAGATGCTTTTCGGCATTATCCGAAAAAACGGAGGTTTTATTATGTACAGCGGGCAGGAGCTGACGTTCGCCAAGGACGACAAGCTGGTTTTCGCGAAGAGATCGTGACGTGACAGAATACATAAGCGCTAAGCGGGAGGACTTATGAAAGCAATAATCGTGGGCGGCGGAAATATCGGGTTTTATCTCGCAAAAACGCTGCGGGAGCGCGAATACTCCGTAACTTTGATAGAAAAAAGCAGAGAGCAGAGCCGGTATTGCGCAAACAATTTGAACGCGGAGGTCGTCTGCGGCAACGGCACTACGGTGGAAATGCTGGAGGCTTGCGGCGCGGACAAGGCGGACTGCGTTATCGCCGTTACGGGCAGGGACGAGAGCAATCTTGTGTGCTGTCAGGTAGCCAAAAACAGGTTCGGAGTGAAGAAGACGATAGCCAAGGTGAACAATCCAAAAAACGCGGACGCTTTGAAGGAGTTGGGTGTGGATATCGTTATTTCGGCGACGGACAACATCATTCAGCTTCTTGATCACGAGGTCGACCTATCCTCTATGAAGGAGATTATGCCGCTGGAAGGAAACGAAGCGTCCATCGTGGAGGTAACACTGCCCGAAAAATACGCATTCGAGGGAAAAGCGCTTTCTCAATTGGAGATTCCGCCGAGCTGCAATATCGCGTGTATTTCCCGAGGCGGGAGGACGATAATACCGCGCGGCGGGACTATGCTTTTAAGCGGCGACGTTTTATTGGTCGTTATGATGAATAACGCCGAAAAGGAGCTGCGTAAGGCTTTGAAGATCAAGGACTGATTAATTTGGAGGCATATTATGGGTTTTTTCGGAAAAAAGAAAAAGGAAGAACACCACGAGGAAAACGATTTTGATTACAGCAAGGACGTTGGCAGCTTTGCGGGGTTTGTTCTGTTGTCCGAACCGGAGTGGGACAAGGATAAATTTCTTGAGGACTTCAAGGAGGATTGGGGCATTGAGATAGCCGAAGAAGATCATATCGATGATCCGGACGACGACGGCAAGCTGGTGTACGCGGACGTTGAGGGCTTGCGCGTGGTAGTCGGGCTGATCGAAGCACCCGTGCCGGACGGCGAGGCGGAGTACTGGGCGCAGGGAAACTATATGTGGAAGGACGGCGTTGAGATCGTTAAAACGCATAAGGCGCAGCTTATCGTGTGTATTCTGGGCGACAGCCCAGATATACTCGCCAAGGGAAAGCTCTATGTAAAGCTGGCGGCGTCGGCTTTGAAGCAGGAGAACGCGATCGCCTTCTACAATGAGGGCGCGGTGTTCCCGCCCGATATGTACATTGCGTTTTGCGAGCCTATGAAAGGCGGTGCTCTTCCCATACTCAATCTTGTGTGGTTTGGAATTTACGGAAACGATAAACAGATCGGTGTTTATACATACGGTATGCGGCGCTTCGGCAAGCAAGAGATGGAGGTCTACGTCCCGCGGGAAAATGCGGACTTAAACAATATTCGCGCTTTTTTGCTGGATATAGCCGACTATGTGCTGAGCGGCAACGTTACCTTAAAAGACGGAGAAACGATAGGCTTTACCGCCGAGCAGAAGCTCCCGATCACATTAAGCAAGGGCATAGCCGTTGACGGTAACACACTGAAGATAGCTTATGATGGAAAATAAACTGCGCACCGGACGCCGATCTACAGGCTCCTGAGGGGCGGGCAAACGTTTTCGGGAAGCGCCGCATACCGTATGTATAAACACCGATCTGTTTATCGTTTCCGTAAATTCCAAACCACACAAGATTGAG
>DILZ01000065.1:4482-9957 GCA_002425305.1 Ruminococcaceae bacterium UBA5579 | reverse complement strand
CAATATGGGCACGTCCGATGATGGAAATAACAGCGGCAGCAACGATAACAAGGGCGAAAATAACGATAGTAATAATCCCGAAACCGGTATCGCTCTGGCGGTGACCCCCGTTATACTTGCGGGTGCAATTACCATTGTTGCTGTGAGAAAGAACAGAAAATAACATTATTTCCTCAATTAATGTTATATTATATCTCATTTTGCGCTCCGTCCCCACGGAGCGCATTTTTGAATTTTTTTCGGAGTTTTTTCGCTTAATATGTATTTACCGCTTGACATATCGGGCAAAATGTCATATAATAGAAATAGTGGGGTAATTTGCCCCGAATTATAAATGGTAATGATTTACAGGAGGAGACACAATGAGAGTTTACAATTTCAGCGCGGGCCCCGCGGTTCTGCCCGAAGAGGTCTTGAAAGAAGCAGCGGAGGAGATGCTTGACTATAACGGCACGGGTATGTCCGTTATGGAAATGAGCCACCGTTCCAAGGCGTATGACGAGATCATCAAGACGGCAGAGCAGGATATCCGCGATTTGATGAACATTCCCGACAATTACAAGGTGCTGTTTTTGCAGGGTGGCGCTTCGCAGCAGTTTGCGGCTGTGCCGATGAACCTGATGAAGAACAAGAAAGCGGCGTATATCATCACGGGTCAGTGGGCGAAGAAAGCATATCAAGAGGCGAAGCTCTACGGAGAGGCGGTCGAGGTTGCTTCTTCTGCGGACAAGACGTTCTCGTATATCCCCGACTGCTCCGACCTCGATATCCCCGAGGACGCGGATTACGTTTATATCTGCGAAAACAACACGATCTACGGCACGAAGTTCAAGAACCTGCCGAACACCAAGGGCAAGACCCTCGTGGCTGACGTTTCCTCCTGCTTTTTGAGCGAGCCGGTTGACGTTACAAAGTACGGCGTTATCTACGGCGGCGTTCAGAAGAATGTAGGCCCTGCGGGCGTTGTTATCGCGATAATCCGCGAGGACCTCATTACCGACGACGTTCTCCCCGGCACTCCCACAATGCTCAAGTGGAAAACACAAGCGGACAACGATTCGCTTTACAACACTCCTCCCTGCTACGGTATCTATATCTGCGGCAAGGTGTTCAAGTGGATAAAGAAAATGGGCGGCTTGGAGGCTATGAAGGCCCACAACGAGAAGAAGGCGAAGATACTCTATGATTTCCTCGATCAGTCCAAACTGTTCAAGGGAACTGTAAGACCTGAAGACCGTTCGCTGATGAACGTGCCTTTCGTTACGGGCAATGAGGAGCTTGATGCGAAGTTCGTCAAGGAAGCAAAGGCTGCGGGCTTTGAGAACCTCAAGGGTCACAGAACCGTCGGCGGTATGCGCGCGTCCATTTACAACGCTATGCCGATTGAGGGCGTGGAGAAGCTCGTTGAGTTTATGAAGAAGTTCGAGGAAGAGAACAGTTAATTTTCGGAGGCGGCAAATGGCGGATGAAGAAAGATTTGTTAAGACATATTCGCAGGGCGTGTTTAATGTGACCGAGATATGGGTCGACACCAAAACCGGTGTGAATTATATTTTTCACGCAGGCGGAGAGTCGGGCGGTCTTACCCCGCTGCTTGACAAGGACGGCAAGCCTGTCGTTACCTTGAATGAGGTTAAGTAAAGAGAATCAATTATTCACCGCTCCGTGCGGAGCGGTGAATAAAATAATTTTAGGGAGACATCTGTATGTACAATATTCAAACACTTAACAAGATCGCCGCTTGCGGCACGGACTTGCTCGACAAGAGCAAGTACACATTCGGCGACGAGGTTGCAAACCCCGACGCGATACTGGTTCGCTCGGCGGCTATGCACGATATGGAGTTCGGCGATAAGCTGCTCGCTATCGCAAGAGCGGGCGCGGGCGTAAACAATATCCCGATCGACAAGTGCAGCGAAAAGGGTATCGTGGTGTTCAACACACCGGGAGCTAACGCGAACGCGGTCAAGGAGCTTGTTATCTGCGGACTGCTGTTAAGCTCGCGTAAAATCGCCGCTTCTATGGATTGGATAAAGACGCTCAAGGGCAAGGGCGATGAGGTAGGCAAGCTCGTTGAAAAAGGCAAGAGCCAGTTCGTAGGTCCGGAAATTATGGGCAAGAAGCTCGGCGTTGTGGGTCTTGGAGCTATCGGCGTTCTCGTTGCGAACGCGGCGGCGGCGCTTGGAATGGACGTTATCGGCTACGACCCGTTCCTTAATGTTGAGCACGCTCTGAAGCTCTCGGGCAAGGTTGAATACGTCAAGGACGTTAAGGAGATATACGAGAAGTGCGATTACATCACACTGCACGTTCCCGCCACTCCCGATACAAAGGGTATGATCGACAAGGACGCTATCGCGCTGATGAAAAAGAGCGTTCGTCTGCTGAACTTCTCGCGTGATTCTCTCGTTGTTGAGGCTGATGTTATCGCGGCTCTTGAAAACGGCGGAATGGCTTGCTATGTAACAGACTTCGGATCGGATGACCTTATCGGCAAGGAGAACGTTATCTGCCTGCCGCATCTCGGCGCGTCCACTCCCGAAAGCGAGGACAACTGCGCAGTTATGGCGGTCAAGGAAGTCATTGATTATATCGACAACGGCAACATCAAGAACTCAGTAAATCTGCCGAATATGTCTATGGCTATCACCGGCGACGCGAAGATCTGCGTTATCCACAAGAACGTTGAGGGCGTTATCAACAACATTACCGCCCCCGTATCTGCGGCTGGTCTGAACATCGAGAATATGGAGAGCAAGTCCAAGAAGGACTACGCGTACACCTGTCTAGACGTTAAGGGCAATACCGCGGGTATTGAGGATAAGCTCAAAGCAGTTGAGAACGTTGTGGGCGTTCGCGTTGTAAAGTAAATCCGATCTAAATATAATTTAAGCTCCCCGATACTCATTTCGGGGAGCGTTTTTATTCTTCGGGATTTTGAGGCGCGGAACGCGTATAGGGCTTGGAAATGTCTGTAAGCCCCAGAATATAGTCCACGCTTGTTCCGTAATGCCGCGCGAGCTTGATAAGCACCTCGGTCGGTATATCGAGATCGCCGCGCTCGTAGTTGCTGTACACGCGCTGACTGCAGCAAAGTATCTCGGCAAGCTCGCGCTGTTTGAGGTCGTTGTCCTCGCGCAGATCGCGTACTCTTTTGTAATATGCCATATAAATCACCACTATATATTATACGATTTTATAAAAAATGCACTTGACTTTTAGCGGTAAATCCGCTATAATATATTTATGATAGTTTTGTGAGCGGAATTATCACGGGTTTATTATGTGCAAAAAATAAAATATTATGGAGGAAATGAAGATGAAATTTAAGAAAATAGCCGCGTCTGTGCTAGCGGCGGTGATGATGTTTGGGTCGTTTGCGGCTCAAGGCGTCAGCGCATTGGATAATGCTTCCGTTGCCAATGAAGCAAACAAGTCGCTGACTGCCCCGGAAAATCTGCGTTATGAAAACGGAGATATTAAATGGGATGAGGTCAAGGGTGCATACGGTTACATTTTGAATGTATCGGACGGCGAAAACGAATGGGAAAGGGAACACAACTTTACCGACGAAGAAGACCTTTTCGTTGAGTTCGACAGATTTTGCTATGAAAACAGTATTCCGTTGGGTACTTATACGGTCAAGATGTGCACTTTTGACGTGTCAGGTGAGCGCAGCGAATGGACAAAAGCTGTAACTGCCGTATACACGGCTGCACTTTCTGCGCCCAGCAATGTAAGATTGAGCGAGGACGAAGAAGAAACCGTTTTGTGGGACGAGGTAGAAGGCGCGTACCGTTATAATATACGTATCACTAATGAAAACGGATATAACTGGTCACACTACACCAGCAGCACCTCTTGGGGGTATTACTGGTATTGCGACAAAACCGGAGAGTATGCATTCTCTGTTCAAGCGATTGATAAAGATTATAACGTCAGCGAGTGGCGTAGCTTGAATATCACACATACTCAAATTGAGCGTGTTCATCTTGACGCTCCTCAAAACGTCCGTTTTGACGAGAGCGGAGAGAATATTCTGTGGGATGCGGTAGAGGGCGCAGATTACTATGAGGTAGAGGTTAATACCTCTGCCGACGTCGATGAAAACGGAAATTATATAGGTGGATATCGGTATGAGTATGTGGAGGATACCTTCTTTAACAACTGGAAATCCATTGCGTTACTTTTCCCCAATGCGAAATATCAAATTTTTGTTCATGCTTGCAAAAACGACGTTGACTACGATTATGACTGGAGCGAGGAAATACAGGCGACCTATGCGATAGAGCCGGACAAATCGATTGTTATGCCTGAAACAATAGCTGTAGACGGTGCTTATGTAAAGTGGAACAGAATTGATAACACCGATACATATTGGGTAAATATTCTGATAAATGGCAATCAGGTTTATGAAGGTTATAAGGGTATAAAATCCGAGGAATATTCGGAGGAGTACGGATGCTATGTTGGAAGTCTTGAATATCTTCCTGCCGAGAACTATGAGGTCGAATTGTACGTTGTTGACAAAGACGGCGGCTACAACAAAAAGATCTATTCTATGACGCTTGGTCAGTCTCCAGATAAAACAGTCTGGGGTCCCAAAGTATACAGTAAAAACACCGTTGTGTGGGATTACGACCGTTTCAGACACGATGACACGCAAGGCTTTTGGGTTCGCGTCAAAGACACGAAGGACGATACCGTTGTCAAACTGGAAAGAGAGTGGGACGGATATTATTACGGTTGGCAGGATCTGCCAAACGGTAAATATACCATAGAAGTTTGCGCTTTTGAATATGTTCAAATAGACGATGAATACAACTACGGATATAAGGTGGGCACTTGGTCGGAGCCGCATCCATTAGTTCAGCATAACGGCAGCGTCTTTGATCCGGAAAACGAAATCACCGAAGAGGTAGTGTTCCCACCCGAGGCAGCTGACATTCCCGACAGCGACAAGATCACAAGCATTACCATAAATCCCGCATTTAACATGAAAAATAAGCACGACAACGATGTGGAGTTAGATCTCTCCAAATTCACTATAAAAGCAGAAGCAATCTACGATGAGGCGGGCTTGAAAAGAGCGGAGGAAGCTCTCGGAAGGACGATTAAAGGCAACAAAAAATATAATCTGCTCGATTTGACCCTTTTGTACAACGGCGAGGATTTCTCCAATGGCTATGAGGGTCTGGTTCAGGTAATTATTCCTATTCCCAATGGGCACAGAGACAAAAACATCTCTTGCTTCCGTTTGACGGAGATTGACGGCGAATTGGTCAAGGAAGTAATTCCGGGCGAACAGACCGAAGATAGTTACATAATCTATCTTGAGCATTTCAGCTTGTACGCGTTGGTTGCCGATGCCAATACGGATGATGGTGAAGAGGAACCCGAAAACCCCGAAGAGTCCTCTCCCGAAAACTCCGATACTGAAAGCACGGACGAGACTAATTCCGACACAACAACCAC
>DILZ01000065.1:1699-4387 GCA_002425305.1 Ruminococcaceae bacterium UBA5579 | reverse complement strand
CACCTCTCCCGAAAACTCTGATCTTGAAGGCTCGGGCGATTCAAATCCCCCCACCGGTATCGCTCTCGCGGCTGCTCCCATAGTTCTCGCGTGCGCGGCGGTAATAGCTGTAAGCAAGAAGAGAAAGTAATTTGACAGCTCCATTTTCAACATCATATATATTTCATTTTGCGCTCCGAAAACTCGGGGCGCGTTTTTTACGTTTTGGACAACACAAAAAAGCTGCGGCAGAATACCGCAGCTTAATTGTTTTTTAATTATGTAAAACATCACCCGTTCGTGGTATCCGAAAAGGATATCTCTCCGCTCTCGATAAGCGAAAGCAGACAGTCGATAACGACCGGGTCAAACTGCTTGCCGCGGTTCTTGTCAAGCTCTTCGAGGATCACTTTCTTGTTAAGATTGTTGCGGTAGCAGCGGCGGCTGTTCATCGCGTCAAACGCGTCGGACACGCAGATTATGCGCCCGATGAGCGGTATGTCCTCGCCCGAAAGCCCGTTAGGATATCCGCTTCCGTCGTAACGCTCGTGGTGACTTATCGCACCTAAACCCATTCCCTCGATAGACGAGAAGTCGCGGAGTATCTCGCTGCCGTAAACGGTGTGCTTCTTCATTATCTCGTATTCCTCGTCGGTAAGCCGCCCGGGCTTCGTGAGTATCTCGTCGGGAATATATATCTTGCCGCAGTCGTGCATAAGCGCTATCCAACGCACGCGGGTGCTTTCCTCCTCGGTAAAGCCGAGCTTTCGCGCTATCAGCCGCGCATACTCCGCCACACGCACCGAGTGACCCATCGTGCTGGGGTCTTTCGCCTCGATAAAGTTGACGAACGTCTGCATAGTTTGTTCAATGACCTTCGCGTCGCGCTTTTGCTGCTCCACATAGCGTTTGATATTCAGCCTGACGACGATAGCCGACGTCAGACAGCTGATCCACGCCACCACCATTATGCACAGCACGGGGAAAAGAGGGCTTTTGAATATGCTCGTGTGAAGGTGATAGTGTATCTCGGCTTTACCGAGGAGGAAANNCGCTCTTGTGGGGAAATACATAATAAAGCCTATGCGCGCACAGCTTTCCTTGTCGGAGTTCTTCGCTTTCGGAGCTATGGGCATTTCGCTCATTGACGCGTCGGGATAGTAGATAAACCAGTCACCCTCGTCAAGCTCTACATACGGACCTATCGAGGTCAAATAGTGGTCAAGGGTTATGTCATAATTTGAATACTCGGCAAGGTCGAGCGCCTGAACCTTTTCATTGCCCGACACAACGTGCTGATGATACTCGAAGTCGCCGTTCCACGTATTGTTTACATACATAAACTCCGGAATATATATCGTTGCGGTCCAATCTATGATAGGGTTAGAGGTGTTGTTTATCAATACCAACTCGTAGATCGTGCCGACGATCTTGTCATAAATGAGGTTGCCATCGGCATCGCAGACGTTTTCACTCACCCACGAGCCGGCGTCGCCGCCTCTCGTGACTATATCGACCGTGATCTCGTCAAATTTGAACGCCGTGCCGTCGCGCTCCGCATCGTCAAGGCTGCATATTCTTTCTTTGGAATTGTAAAGGTGGTTTTGCAGGAAAAGCACCGCTGTGCCCACTACGATAAGTATGGGCAAAACAATATTGAGAATAAGCAGTCCGCGCCTATTTTTTCCATATTTCACACACCCTTTGCAAAAAGACAATTCCCTTTCTATTATAATGTATTCTTCCGAATATTTCAACCCCATTAATAAAAATTGTAGAAAAACACAAATAAAGAGAATAATTTTGTGTATTATTCCCATTGTCCGGGAATTCGGATAAAATCGGCGCGCTTTCAGATAACTTTCCGAACACAAAAAACATTATCCTATGATGTTCTCCCCGCCGTAGGCAGGGAGAACATCGGGTTTATGTACAGTTAAAGCCGCAGCGTTCTGCTGCGGCTTCAACTATTTACTAATAACTATTAACTAACAACTACACGACCCCGCCCTTGGATATGTAAACGGGGAAGTCCGCAGAGCCTGTAATGGTGCGGTTTTTGGAAATGGTAACCTCTTTATCCGCAATAGCGTTGATAAAGGAAGCCTTTTCCTCGATAACCGCGTTCTGCATAACGATACTGTCCTTGACTACCGCGCCCTTGCCTACCTTGACGCCGCGGAACAGCACTGAATTTTCGACAACGCCCTCGATAATGCAGCCGTCGGCAACCAGCGAGGACTTCACGGAGCAATCAATGCCGTACTTTGCGGGAGCAACGTCGCGCACCTTCGTGTATATCGGCGTGTCAAGCGAGAACACCTCGCGCGAGATATCGCGGTTTTTCATATCCATAGTAGCCTTGTAATAGGTCTTCATAGAATCGATGATCTCAAAGTATCTGTCGTACTTGTAGCCCAGAACCTTGAAATCGTGCAGCTTGTGCTGAAGGATATCGGTTTCAAAGCTGTAAAGGCTGCGGCACTCGCTTTCGCGGATAAGCTCCTCAAGGAACTTGCGCTTCATAACGTAAATGTTCAGCGCAACATTCATCTCGCCGCTCATAGCGGGTCTTGCGAGAACATCGAAAACCGTGTTGTTATCGTCAACGTAGAGGATAGTCTGCATAAGAGCGCGCTCGGTGGAATAAACCGCCTTGCCGTATACGCAGGTGATATCCGCGTCGTTCTTCTCGTGGAAATCCACGAT